>DAOVKX010000072.1 GCA_030631505.1 Candidatus Nanohaloarchaea archaeon | reverse complement strand
TTTTTAGTCTTCCCAAGTGAATTATATCCACAGCAAGCTGCAGGGTATTGAACCCACTTGGGAATAACCAAAACCCAAAGATACATGTCAGATTTAAATAATTTCTTGTTTATCATACTTAAATCACAACAGAGTAGTGACTATCTATGTTAAAAGAAAAAAGAGAACATAACTCTCTTAAAAAAAGATCCTATCTCGTCAGTGAAATAGCAAAAGTTATGGAAGAAACAGGACAATGGGATAAGTTAACCTCATCAATGCTCAATAATACAGATAGTTCGCTATATAGTGCCATAAGAACTTATCACAGTGGTAATTTTCACGGAATATTCTCCAGCGCTAAAAAGAAATGCAATCCAAAACTAAAAGAGATTGTTGGACCTTATGTTCACTTATGCGTACAGGAAAAACGATTTTTGGATTTTGATGAGTTGGCTCAAAATAGCGGAGAGGATGTAATAAACGCATTGGCAGAAAAAGGCATAGAAAATGCTGAAAGATGTAAATCCATCATAAAAGAACTTTACCAAAACACCTTTAATGAATTATGCCAGGCAGAATCCGCTGGAGAAAACTCTATAAGCACAAAGTTGGAAAGAATTAAAAAATCAGTTTACATTTCTAAATATGCAGGAAACAGCTATCGCAGAAATTGCGGAAAAGCATTTGGAATGTATCTGCATCAGTGCAATACGGCAGGACACCTCCTCCACTTTTCCGAATTGGCAGATATAAATGGAGGAACGAACATAATTGACGCATTAAAAAAAGTAGGTGTAGGGAACAGTAGTAAAGCCCTGGACCGTGTTGAAAGATTTTACCCGGATGCCTTCAAAAACCTGTACAAGCCGGAAGCGATTGAAAATTATTTTGAAAAACACTCCAAAGCCGGGAAAATGAGAGCTAAACTTGAGAACCTGCTGGCTGAGTCAGCAGAAAAAATTGAAAAAGGCAGAAGAATCAGGTTCAGGCTTTAAACTACATTCACGCATGAATAATGGTTAAAGATTACCGTTAAATTCAAATAACTTTCTTCAAATAAAACCTACATAGTAGTGGTGAATATAATTATGATGCGTAAAACTGATAAATTCCTGCCCCCCATAACCAGCAAAGAGTTGTATGAAGACATAAAACAAGGGGAGGGAGGAAGAACTCCTGCCGAATTAAACTCGCCGCAAAAAGACGAACAGCAAAGAAAACGCAAGAAACCAAAGAAAATAAGCCCTGAGATTAAAACAGCAGAATTAGATTTTGCGGGAAAAAGAACATGCGCGGATTGCGGTTCAGGTAAAATAAGGCAGGACAGAAGAGGTGCCTATTGCGGAAACTGCGGATTGGTAGTGGATAACATATTATTTGATTTAGGTCCTGAGTGGCGGGCATTTGACTGGGAACAAAAAAATGAAAGGCAGAGAACAGGAGGGCCATTAAGGTTTGGAAAGCAAAACCAGGGGTTAACAACCGAGATTGACAAATACGACCGTGACATCAAAGGAAGTGCCATCCCTGCAGAGAAAAAGGAGAGTTTCTACCGGCTAAGAAAATGGCAAAAGAGGTCCAGAATGGGAACATCTGTTGACAGGAATCTCTCCATGGCATTGCCTGAGCTTGACAGGATATGTTCCTATTTGAATATACACAACAACATAAAAGAAGAATGCGCCCGCAAGTATAGGCAAATAGCAGGGAATCATGATGCAAGAGGAAGAAGCATAGAAAGCACTGTCGCGGCATTGGTTTACAGCATTTCAAGAAACCATGGAACCCCTTATATATTTGAAGAATTAGCTGAAATAGCAGGAGTGCCAAAGAAAGCTATAAATCAAACTTACAAACACCTGAGCGAACTGAAGCAACATAAAGACTTAAAAGTTCCTGCAGCTACGCCGAAAGATTATGTCCCAAGATATGCTTCTGAGCTGGGTGTCTCAGGTGAAACAGAGGAAAGAGCCATGGATATTCTGGAGAAAATGGAAAAAATAGGAACGCTGAGCGGTAAAACTCCATACAATGTAGCTGTGGCAGCAATATGCTTGGCAACAGGGTTTGACGAAAAAACCTATAGAGCAATAGATAGATTAAAATGTGTCACAACAAACTCAGTAAAAAGGAACTGTAAAGAAATCGGCAAAGAACTTGGTATTGGCTTGTGAAACACAAAAACTTAATAAAAGATAAAACACTTATATTAAAGACGAGGGGATTAAATGGATGAAGAAAACACTGGTGAAATAAAAAAACCTATACTGCCACCAGAGATAAACCGCCCTGCTCCAAGAAAACCAGCAGTCTTTGAATCCTCAGCAGAACCTGCCCAGGTAAAGGGCCCGATGTTCATAAGTCTTGAAAAATACAAGGAAATTGAAAATGATTTGCTGAACATGGACTATGATGTAAAGGGATTGCGGGAACTGCTTGCCAGTCTAAAAAACAACAGGGAGACCGGTGTTGGCGTTTTAAGGGAAACAACAGGGAAACTTGAGAACCTTGAACAGAGAGTTGCAAAGATACATTCACTGATTAAAGAATAACTTTAAATAGTTAAAATCCAAACTATGAATATCATGGTCTGTTTCTGATTATGGTCAAAATAGGGGGTGAAAAGTTATGGCTAAGAGCTACGTTAACTTTGATGTGCCTAAAAACCTTGCTGAAAAGGTGTACAACACACTGGAAGTAATAAAAGAGTCCGGTAAAATAAGAAAAGGTATAAATGAGGCAACAAAAGCAATTGAGAGAGGGGAAGCAAAACTGGTTGTTATAGCAGAAGACATCGAGCCGGAAGAGATTGCTATGCATCTGCCTGTTCTGTGCAATGAAAAGAAGACACCATACATTTTTGTGCCAAGCAAAGAGGAACTTGGAGCCGCGGTCGGTATTGAGGTTCAATGCGCTTCTGTCGTTGTTGCAGATGAAGGAAAGGCAAAAAAAGATTTTGAAGAAATCATAACAGAAGTGAATAAACTCAACAAGAAGTGATAAAATATGCCAGTGCCTGCAGAAGTTGTTACAATACTTGGAAAAACCGGTATGAGGGGAATCTACAGAGTCAGATGCAAAGTTGTCAGTGAACAAAGCAGAAACAAGGTTATAGTGCGAAATGTTCTGGGACCTGTAAGAGTCGGCGACGTGCTTATGATAAGCGAAGTCGAGATGGAAGCGGCGAGCGTAATAGGTTAGGTGAAAATATGGATTGCTCATTCTGTAAGGAAGAAATCGAGAAAGGCACCGGCAAAATGCTCGTAAAAAACGACGGGAAAGTTTTATATTTTTGCAGTTCAAAATGCGAAAGAAACTTTAGAATAAGGAAGCCGAAAAAGTGAAGCAGATGATATGGGCCTTGCTGGGTGTTGTTGACTTAATTGCTGCGTGTTTAATTTATTTTGGAGATGTTTTTGGACCAGATACATTCACAAATATTATTGTAGGCATACTCATTATTAAAGGTATATGGACTGTGCTAAGCACTATAGGTGGTTGAGATTATAGAAAAAACATTTGTTATGGTGAAGCCAGACGGCGTCCAGAGAGGGCTCACAGGAGAAATCATAAGGCGATTTGAACAGAGAGGACTAAAGCTTATAGCAATGAAAATGGTCTGGGTCGATGAGGAACTTGTCAAGAAACACTACCCTGATGATGAAGTCTGGCTGAAAAGTGTTGGTGTAAAGACAAAAAAATCCTATGAACAAAAAGGTGTCAAAGTCAAAGAAACAGAACTGGAAATCGGAAAAAGGATTAGAGATTATTTAAAGGGCTACATCACATCAGGTCCTGTGATTGCAATGGTAATTGAAGGCCCTCATGCAATCAGCCAGGTGAGAAAAATAGTCGGCTCAACAAGCCCGCACGAAGCCATGCCGGGAACAATAAGAGGGGATTTTTCTGTTGACTCTTACCAGATGGCAGACCCTAATGAAAGGTCAATCATAAACCTTGTTCACTCCTCAGGAGACGAAAAGGAAGCAAAAAACGAATTAAGTGTATGGTTCAATCCCAAAGAAATGCACACCTACAAACGGGTTGACGAGCACGCAATTTATCGATAATGGTTTTATTTGAATGCATTACTTATTTCTGTTTTCCTTTACCCCGTACCGATAAACGAAAAGCTTATAAAGTTGAATCCTAATTATATATTCTATTAATTCAAAAGCATAAAGTGTGGATAATGCCAGGTAAAACAGAACTAACAAACGGAACAAGAGACAAATTTGATAATGCCAATGTTTTTGAAGAATTTCCGTTTCTTAAGGTCATAGGGACAAACACTAATCCTGCAGATGGTAAGGGGCAAAAGAGTTTATGCTTAAGTGATAATAAAGACTGGGGATATATAGCAAATAAATATGGCTTACCTAAACCTGACAAATTGCAGACTGACGAAAGTGAATCTGTATTGCTTTATGAAAAAGATGGTGTTAAATGTATAATCAATGTTGCAACAAATGAACTTGTATTAGACCCTGCTTCTGAAGGCGTAATGAAGAACTGGTGGGTGCAGAAGTCCCTGAAAAAATCTCCACACCTCATAGGAACGTATATGACTATACTCAACAATGCGGAAGAAGACCCTACAAAATTATTTCAGGATACTTTATTGGTCGATAAAATCAAAGAACAATATGACAAGTTAAACAACAAAGGGTATGTTATTAAAATTGAAGATATAGATTTTGAAACAGATAACTTCCATAATTTGTATGCAATGGTAAATTTCGTGGCTACACCAAAACACAAAAAACTAAAGCATACACTGAAAGACATTGCTCGCATCAGTCTGGACTGGAGTTTAAATCCCTTATCTTACCGTATAAAAGAGTAAAAAATCAAT
>DAOVKX010000035.1 GCA_030631505.1 Candidatus Nanohaloarchaea archaeon | reverse complement strand
TGCATTCAAAAGGAATAAGCCTTGTTGAGCCTGCTGAACTAAGCGGCGCTATGAAAGGGAAATACGCCATGTATCAGCAACTTGGCATGATGTTGAAATCCGCGCAGACAAATATAGACATCATAACAACAGAAAACGAACTTAATGAATTATGGTCAAACCACTCTGGAGTGCTCCAGAATGCCAAGGACGGCGGTGTGACAATAAGGGTGATAGCCCCCATTACACAAAATAACAAAGACGCTGCAGAAGCATTATCAAACATAGTTGAATTAAAGGCCCTTGAATCTGAAGGGGTGCTGCCTTACGGTAGAATGTTTATCGTTGATGGCAGAGAAGTGATACTGGGATTAACAGATGACACAACAACACATGCAACGCAGGACATTTCTTTCTGGACAAGTTCTGACCATTTCGCAAAAAACTTCGCAACCACAACATTCAATATGGTATGGAGTCAATTGGAATAATTAATTCTTAATTCTTTAAACACACTGATTAGTGGCTATACATAATTTACCAATAACCATAAATAATCTCAAATTTCAATATTTATGATGAGTACCAAAACTAAAATTGCCGGAATAGAATTTGACTCATATATTTTTAACGCCTCCGGAATAAAGGATGACACCTTTGAAGAATTAGAAGAAATAGCAAAATCAAAATCCTCAGCAATAATGCTAAAATCCTGTACTATAGGGCCAAGAAAAGGTAATGAGGAACCGAGAGAGATCAATTTGCCGCTCGGTTATTTTCAATCTGAAGGACTACCAAATTTGGGGTACAAAAAGTATCTTGAACTTATTCCTAAATTAAAAAAATACAAAAAACCAATTATTGCTAGTGTTGTCGGATTTTCTTTAGAAGAGTATAGAATTTTAATTAAAGCATTTCAAGAAAGCGAAGTGGATTTAATCGAAATAAATCTATCTTGCCCAAATATCGTAGAGGAAGGACTGCCGATTGTTTATGATTTTGAAAAAATAAAAGAACTTTTAGATAAAATTTCTAATTTAGGAGAAAAACCGATTGGACTAAAACTTCCTGCTTATCTTTGTTATGTTCTGCAAGAAAAAATGGTTAATTTAATAGAACAATATGATATTCCCTTTATTTCTTCTATAAATTCTGTTGGAAACTCTTTAATTATAGACCCTGAAAAAGAAACAACCGTAATTAAACCTCAAAGAGGATTTGGTGGACTTTCTGGAGATTACATTAAACCAATTGCTTTAGGTAACGTTAGAAGGTTTTACGAATTATTAAAGGATGAAGTTTCTATCATAGGTGTAGGGGGAATAAGAACCGGCCAAGATGCCTTTGAATTTCTTTTAGCTGGAGCAGACGCGGTTCAAGTCGGAACCACTTTTGAAAAAGAAGGTCCATCCTGCTTTGAGAGAATAAACAAAGAACTTGAAGAAATTCTTCAAAAAAAAGGATACACATCAATTCAGGAAGCAAAAGGAAAATTGGAATATCTATAAACAAATAAAATTATATTATTAAACACCTCTTTATCATTATGAACCTCAAGCCAACTGCAAGAGAAATCATTGAAAAAATAATTTCTGGAGAAATTAAAACAAGGGAAAAATTACGCAGTGTTAAAGCCGGAATTTCCAGGCAATACCGACTGGAAAAACTCATAAGGAACTCTGACATCCTGAAATATGCAAAAAAATCTGAAAAAGACAAGTTGTCTATTCTTGTGAAAAAGCCGATAAGAACAATCTCTGGTGTTGCAATTGTAGCAGTCATGTCAAAGCCATATGATTGTCCGGGCAAATGCATCTACTGCCCAACTTCTGATGCTCCAAAGAGCTATACAGGAAAAGAACCGGCTGCAAGAAGAGCGGCAAGATATAATTATGACCCATACCTGCAGACGAAAAACAGATTGAAACAGTTAAACGCAGTCGGGCACCTGACCAATAAAACCGAACTTATTGTCATGGGCGGAACATTTCCTTCTTTTTCAGGAAAGTACCAGCGAACTTTCATCAAAAGATGCTTTGATGCAATGAATCATGTTGAGTCCGGAACATTAAAACAGGCACAGAAGATAAATGAAACTGCCAAAATCAGAAATGTTGCCCTGACCATTGAAACAAGACCAGACTATGCAAAAAAAGAACACATAAATAAAATGTTAGAACTTGGCGCAACAAGAGTAGAACTCGGAGTGCAGACATTATCCGACGAAATTTACAGGAAAGTCAGCAGAGGCCATACAGTTAATGATGTTATAAAATCAACCAAATTCCTTAAAGACTCTGCCCTGAAAGTATGCTACCATTATATGCCCGGGTTATTGGTCTCTGAAAAAGAGGACCTGAAACTGTTCAAAAAAATGTTCTCAGAGCCCAAGTTCAGACCTGACATGCTTAAAATTTACCCAACACTTGTAATCAAAGGAACAAAACTATACGAAATGTGGAAAAGGGGGGAATACACGCCATTAACCAATGAAAATGCAGCAGAGTTAATTTCAAAAATGAAGTCCTTTGTTCCGAACTATTGCAGAATAATGAGAGTTCAGAGAGACATTCCTGCAGATAACATCGAAGCAGGGGTAACTGCAAGCAACCTCAGGGAACTTGCACACACAAAAATGCAGGAATTAAATTTAAAGTGTAGATGCATAAGATGTAGGGAAGCGGGCCATAAGTTTTACAAACAGAAAATAACACCCAAGAATACGGAGTTGATTTGCCATAAATACATAGCTTCGGAAGGAACAGAATATTTTATCTCCATAGAAGATATACAGCAAAGTATCCTTCTGGGATACCTGAGACTAAGAATTCCCTCAGAACCATTCAGGCCTGAAATTGACAAAAACACAGCATTAATAAGGGAGTTGAAAGTAGTCGGGACAAGCGTTCCAATAGGCGAACATTTAACAAAAGCATTTCAGCACAAAGGTCTTGGAAAACAACTTATGCAGGAAGCAGAAGAAACTGCAAAAAATATCGGAATGGAAAAAATCATTGTTCTTTCTGCAATCGGAACAAGAGAGTATTACAGAAAACTTGGTTATACACAGGATGGGGTTTATATGAGTAAATTTTTTCATAAATAATTACATAGTGTATGCAAAAGTTATACAGAGTCCACAAAAAGAATTAAATATTTGTTACACGCTCTTTTTAATAAGGAGTTAAATATGGCAGGGAATAGTTTTGGAGACTTGTTCAGGATAACCACATCGGGGGAATCACACGGAAAAGCACTCGGAGTCATTATAGATGGCTGCCCTTCAGGATTGGAGCTGAATATAGAACAAATCCAATATGAACTGGACAGAAGAAAACCAGGGCAAAGCAAAGTGACAACACAAAGAAAAGAAAAAGATATTGTTGAAATTTGTTCTGGAGTTATTGGTGGGAAAACAACAGGAGCGCCGATAATGTTAATGGTTCAAAATCTTGATGTAGATTCCGGAAAATATGAAAATATAAAAGATAAATTCAGACCAGGCCACGCCGACCACACATATTTTGCTAAGTATGATACAAGGGATTGGAGAGGTGGGGGAAGGTCAAGTGCCAGAGAAACTATTGCCAGAGTGGCCGGAGGTGCAGTTGCAAAGCAAATTCTCAAAAAATATAGTCAAACTGAGATTATAGGGTATACTGTTAATATTGGTGGGGTAGAAGCAATTAAAAGGAATTATGATTTTATTGAAAAAAACATCCTTAGATGCCCCGATTCAGAAATTTATAAAAAAATGATGGAAAAAATAGAAGAAGTAAGAGAAAAGAACGACTCTGTAGGTGGTGCAGTTGAAGTTGTAGCTAAGCATGTTCCTATAGGTCTTGGAGAGCCGGTTTTTGATAAGCTTGATGCAGAACTATCAAAAGCATTTATGAGTATTGGAGCAGTAAAAGGAGTTTCAATAGGTAACAAAAATGTTGAAACTCTGCTTGGTTCTGAATACAATGATGAAATGAGAGCAGAGAACAGCAAAATCAGATATTTAACAAATAATGCCGGCGGAGTCACTGGCGGAATTTCAAATGGTGAAGACATAACAGCAAGATTATCTGTAAAACCAACTCCAACAAGAACGGGAGTGAATATGATGTTGCCAACTGAAAATTATAGAAATGAAGAAGTAATTATTGAAGGCAGGCATGACCCGATTATTATGCCGAGGTTAGTGCCAGTAGCAGAGGCAATGATGGCAATAATACTAACAGATTATTTACTGAAACAAAGAGCTTATAAATTTAAAGCATAACTCTCTGTTTAATTCCTTTATTTGATTTCTCGTACTCCTTCTTTATTTCAATGTAAGTATTAAATAAATCTAAAAGTTCATCAGAGTAAACATAATTCTTCTCGGGAAAACCATATTCTTTTCTGATTATTGTCTTAACAAAAATAAGCACCGCACTATAACACTCAAAGATTAAAAATATGAATTGATAATCTTTTAAACGACGCAGACAAAATAGAGTTATGAGGCTACCCGCAGCACAGGGGTTTTATCCCTCTGGGAAAAATGAGCTGGAAACAGCAATAAAAAAATTATTTGAAGATGTAAAGGTTACTGCTAAAAGTATTAGAGGTGCTGTTGTTCCTCACGCAGGATATGTGTACTCAGGGAAAACTGCCAGCTATATTTACAAATCATTAAAAGACTCCTATGAAACCATAATTCTTCTGGGTCCAAATCACACACACCTTGGAGAAAAAGTCGCTGTTAGTCTGCAGGACTGGGAAACGCCTTTAGGTGTTGTTAAAAATGACCGGGTTCTTGGCAGAAAAATAGCATCCCAGTCCAATCTGATAAAAACAGACGAACTTGCGCATATGTATGAGCATTCGCTTGAAGTCCAGCTTCCTTTTCTGCAGTACGCATTAAAGGATTTCAAAATAGTCCCGATTTCAATTTCTGTTGACTGCTTCAACATAAGAGCATCGCAGGAAATAGGAAATGCCATAAAAAAAGCCGTGGGAGATAAAAAAGTTTTGATTATCGCAAGCTCTGATTTCACCCACTTTGGCAGTATGTATAATTTTACGCCCGTAAAACAAAACCAGCTGGAATGGGTTAAAAAAACAGACAATGAAATAATCAACGCAATAATAAAAAACAACCCTGAAAAAGTTATTGAATTATCTCTTAACACAACAGTCTGCGGATACGGCGCGATCGCTTCTTTGATGCTTTCATTGGACAAGCCAAAAGCAAAACTATTAAACTACACTACAAGCTATGATGTTTCAAAGAATAAAGACGCAATTGTCGGGTATGCAGGGATTGTTTTTGAGTGAGTTTTTATTGATTTAAGTGATTACTACTTTATAGAGGGGAAAAGGGAAGATTTAAAAAGATTAAATTATCGTTATTTAGCAAGGTGAATTATAATGGATGGATTAATAAACGAGAACAAAAAAGATCTCTCACTTAAAATTGGAGCACTTCAAAAAATATCACCAAACAATGACAAAGTATATATTTTTTTAGGCGAATTAGCGAACAGATTAGTGAGTGCAGGAGATGTTGTTCATGGAGGGGCAGCCATAACCGCTCCAACAACAAGTGGTATTTTTGCTGATTATGTTATAAGAGAGGAAGATACTAAAGCACTTGAAAAAATTAATAACTTTTATTCTGAATATGTTGAATCTTGATTGCAGTTTTTAAACTCACAAACAAACACATAGTAACAAATTCCAATTGACTTTTCTGATTTGTGATTCAACATAATGTGTTAGTCATCACGAAGATACCACAACCCGCTACATCCACCAGAATCTCTTGTCTTTTCACAATCAAATATATCGCCAACATCCGATGGTTTAAATACGCGGCTTTCCTGCACTATTTCAAGCACTTCTAATTTGTATTTTATAAGTTCACTGTCTGAAGTATTCTCTAAAATGCGGACTTTATCGATTTCTCCGTCTTCATGATAAAACGCAACTTGGTCGAGCTGAAATTTATCCATAACAGTATATAGTCATAAAAAGATATAAAATATAACATCAACCAGACAACATTTATATCCTATCTTTTACATTATTTCTTTATGAACACCTCGCAAAAATTCAAAAAAGAAGTAGAAATATTATTGAAGAATTATTGAAGACTAAGGGTGAACAAATATCTCTGGTATATACAACACCACATAGAGTCAAGTTCTTTAGTGGGTTTGAGGCACCATCATATAGTAATACTTCGTTTGAAGCATCATCAACGTTAGATTATCTGTCTTTAATTATTCCAGCTTTGGATTATCAAATACAAAGATTTAAAAAAGCAGTAAAGTAAGTTAAAAACTTATAATAACTAATTCTAAATAATACATATTATGCATGCGCAGAAGAAATTGAAAAAGAATGTTGTTACTCTTCGGAAGGGTGTGAACTGGTCTGGAAAAACCAAAAAAAGAAAAAAGAAACACAAAAATCTTAAAGAAAAGCTTAAAAAAACTAAAAGACAACCTTTTGAAGTAATTAAAATGGAATTATCAGATTTAATATCTAAACATACCGGACTCCCTATAAAAGATGTAGCATCAGCTATGAGCAAACCACCCTCCTTGGATGTAGGGGATATAGCCTTTCCATGTTTTAGCCTTGCAAAAACACAAAAAAAGTCTCCAAAAGTTATTGCAAAAGAGATAAAAAAATATTTCGAAAAATTAGTTGAAAAACCAGAGATTATTGATAAAATAGAATCTGTAGGTGGATATGTGAACTTCTATTTTGATAGAGAGCTATTTTCTAAACAAATTTTTAAGGCAGTATGTGATAAAGCGGATGATTATGGAACTAATAAATCTGGAAAAGGAAAAAAAGTTGTTATAGAAATGTCCTCACCAAATATTGCAAAGCCTTTTGGCATCGGGCATTTAAGATCAACTATAATCGGAGAATCTTTATCAAGAATTTATGTTGCCAATGGTTACAAGACAGTTAAAATAAATTATTTAGGGGATTGGGGTACTCACTTTGGAAAATTGATTTATGGAATTAAAAAATGGGGGAACTCGTCTAAGTTAAAGAAAGATCCAATAAACCACCTCCAAGAGCTTTATATAAAAACAAATCTTGAAATAAATGATGAAATTGAAGCCGCTTCAAGAGATTATTTCAGACTAATGGAAAAAGGCGATAAAGAAATATTGAGTATATGGAGAAGAATCAGAAAGCACAGTATAAAGGAATTTAACAAAGTGTACGATCTTTTAGGTATCTCTTTTGATATGGTCTATAGTGAGTCTGAATATAACAAGGAGGGGCAAGAGATAGTTAAAAAATTATTAAAGAAGAAAATTGCAAAAGAGAGTGAAGGGTCTATAATTGTAGATTTGAAGAATGAAGGCAAATCTGTTGGGATTTTAAGAAAATCAGATGGGACTACTATTTATTTATCTAGAGATATTGCTGCAGCTATTGACAGAAAAAAAAGATATAAGTTTGATGAAATGATATATGAGGTTGGTTCTGAACAAAAATTACATTTTCAGCAATTATCTAGTGTATTAAGCAAAATGGGCTATAAATGGAGCCCTCAACTTAAACACATAGCACATGGGTTATATCTTGGAAAGGATGGAAAAAAACTCTCAACAAGGCAAGGGAGTAGCGTTAAAATAAAGGATATTTGGAATTATACTTTTGATAAAGTAACTTCTGAATTAAAAAAAAGACAAAAAACCCCTCTTAATAAAGGAGATTTAGAAAGAGCAAAAAAAATCACTCTAGCAGCTATTGTATATGGAGACATAAGTAATCATAGAGAAAAGAATATAAAATATGATCTTGATGCCATAGTTTCAATGGAAGGTGATACTGGACCATATCTTCTTTATAGCTATGCTAGGTGCAAATCAATCCTTAGAAAGCTTAATTACAAAAGACCAAAAAATCCATTGATTGCAAAACCAACAGATAAAGAGTATAAATTAATTTCAAAATTTTCAGAATTTTCAGAAGTAGTTCTTAAATCCAGAATTAATGATGATCCCTCAATAATAGCTAAATACTCAATGGATCTTGCAAAAGAGTTTAATAGTTTTTATACACAATGTAGAGTTAAAGGGTCTAGTAGAGAAGAATACAGGGCGCAACTAATTGATATGTATAGCTCTGTGTTAAAAAATTCTCTAAATTTTACTGGGATAGATACTGTAGAAAGGATGTAAACATGGGTATAAAATCAGAGATCCTTGAGATATTTGACAATAAAATCAACTTTTTACTCGTTTGTGGGAGTTATCTACAGAATAAAGATATAGAGCATATCGATATTGATATTTTTTGTTGTGTTGATTCTTTTAATAAGAGACAGGAGCGAATGTTTAGAGAGGCGTATTTTTCTTTTCATAAGAAGAAGGACGCAAGTCCTGATATTTGTTTTCCTGGAGAACTAATGACTCTAAATGAACTAGAAAAGAGTATAAAACTAACAAGTGCCCATAAACCGAAATTTAAAATAAAAAATAAAAAAGTATACGATGGTTTAGTGTGGGCAGGTATGATTGTAGATAATAAAAAAATAATCTTTGGAAAAATACCTGAAGAAATTCTTTCTTTAGCATATTCTTGTATAAGAAAGTGGAATAAAAAATTATTTAATAGGACTACCATTTCTACTAAAAGATTATGTAAGGAGATTATTTATGATGATGAAATTTTCTTGAGAGCAAAAATAATTTTAGATAAACTCATTAGAAATAAAGAAGCAATTACTAAAATACTACTTGAAGTAGAATCTTATGAAACTGTTGAAGACGAATTTTTCAGGTCTATAGACTGTCTAAAAAATATTGAAATAGAAAAAAGATTCATAAATTTATCAAAAGTAAGATATATCTCTGCATTTTTCCCAGTTAATCTTCCACTATACTCTCTCATAATCTTTGGATTCATACCTTCTTTGATGGCAGAGAAAGTTTTTATCAAAGCTCCAGAAGTTATAGCACTAACCATCAAGAAAATAAAAAATATCTTATTTGAGTATGATGACACTATTTATATTTCTAAAGCAGATAGGAAAACTTTCATCAAAGCTTTTGTTAAACATTCTGATGTAATTTTGTTCACTGGAAGATATCAAAATGTCAAAGAATTTGAAAAAAAGTTTTTTAATAAATTGATTATTTATAATGGCGCAGGGATAAACCCTATTATTGTGAATAGAAATGCCAATATTAATCTTGCATGTAAAAAAGTAATCAAGGCAAGGATTTTCAACAGCGGACAAGATTGCGCAGGGCCTGACGCAATTCTTGTTCATACAGATATTTATAAAAAATTTGTAAATCTTCTAAAGCGAGAATTAAAAAAGGTAAAAGTTGGAAATTATAAGAATAAACAGGTTCGTGTAGGCCGATTGTTAAAACCATTTTATATTGATGAGCTAGAAGAACTTTTTAAAAAAGAGGAAATCCTTTTTGGAGGGTTTATACAGAAGGATAAAAAAATAATATATCCCACAATAATAAGTAAACCTTTAAACGAATATGGAAATTATAAAGAATTTTTTTCACCAATATTCTGGGTTTCTGAATTTCGAACCGAAGAAGAACTTAAAAGCTATTTTGAAACTAAAAAGTATAGAGAATTTGCTATGCGTGTCTCAATATTTGGGGATATCCCAAAGTTTAAAATCCCAAAGAGTATTATTTTAAAAAATAAAATAGTAATGGATATTGAAAGAGGAAATTTAAGCTATGGAGGATATGGTAAAAAGGCGCAATTTGTAAGCTATAAGGGGGTCAGAAAAATTAGACCGATACTAATTAGTAAAGAGATATTACAATGGAAAAAGATAAAGCATCAGAAATAATGTAAAGTTTCATGCTTTAATAGTAACAAATATGGTGGCAAGGAATATTCTGGAATTGGTACAACTTGAATTAAACTATATTTATAATGATAAATTTTCTCGTAAGTTGAACAATAAAATAAACGATTGTATAAGAGATAATGACATAGTTTACAGAATTTCAAAAAAAGGAGTAAATATGTTTTTGGAGGGTTCTACAAAGGCTAGAGGACTTGATTATAAAAGTGAAAATCTGCCAACAAAAGAACAGTTAAAAATTCTTATCCCTACAGCAACATCAGAAATGAAAGGATTTACTGGTTTTGTATGTATAAACTTGGGTGGAGAACCCGTCTCTTAAAGGAAAAATCTAAGTTATATTTAAATAAGTGATAAAATGAAAAAAGAACTTTTTGCAATACCAAAAGAAATCCTTAAAGACATTTGTCTCTCCGAATCAAAAGTTCAGAAGGATATTCTGGCTTACATGCTGAAATGCGATACTGTTGTGTACCCTGGATTTATATTAAAACAGCTTAAGGATGATGATTCTTATCCAGGCACGAAAATACCAACCCCTCCAGCCATATACAAGGCATTCGGGGTTTTGAAAGGAAAGGATCTGATAAGAAAAATATCTCCCAAAGAACCAGTGCCCAAAAATATTTCATGCTATTATGAATTAACCGGGAGCGGGCTTGTCATATCCACGCTCTTTGCAGAGGA
>DAOVKX010000031.1 GCA_030631505.1 Candidatus Nanohaloarchaea archaeon | reverse complement strand
CCTTCCTTTCAAAAGATACCAGCGGGCAAACGTATGGAGATATGAAACCAAAGCCACACGGCCGTTTATCAGGTCGCGGGAATTTTACTGGATAGAGGCGCATAACGCATTTGCAACATTAAAAGACGCTGAAAAACAGATAAAAGAAGACATGCAGACAACAGAAGAGTTATTGCATCAAAAATTCGGCATCCCTTTCATATTCTTCAAAAGACCCCAATGGGACAAGTTTGCAGGAGCAGTAAACACTTACGGTGCTGATTCCCTAATGCCTGATGGAAAAATAATTCAGCTCCCCTCAACACACCTTCTTGGACAGACATTCTCAAAAGCATTTAACGTAAAGTTCATAGATGAAAAAGAAAACGAGGAGTACGTTTATTTAACGTGCCATGGCCCCTGCATAAGCAGGATATTCGCGGCAATAATCGCAACCCATGGAGATAACAAAGGCCTGAGATTCCCTTTCAAAATAGCGCCATTGCAGATAATAATTGTGCCAATTGCAATGGAAAAAAACAAAGATGTATTAAAAAAGGCAAATGAGTTAAAAGATAACTTATCTGATAAAGGTTACAGAGCAGATGTTGATTCAAAAGATTCTATGCCGGGAGAGAAGTTCTATTTCTGGGAAATGAAAGGCGTCCCATTGAGAATAGAAATCGGGCCAAAAGAACTGAAAGAGAAAAAACTGACGGTTTACAGACGGGATACAGGCAAAAAACAAACAATAAAAGAAAATGATTTATTCAAATTCATTGAAAAAACAGGTAATGAAATCACAGAAGATTTAAGAAAACAGGCAGACGAAAAGTTCAGGGGCATAATAAAAAATGCAAAAACCCTGAAAGACATGGAAAAAATAGTTAATTCCAAAGGAATTGCAAGATGTAACTTTTGTTCTACAGACAAAGACGGAGAAAAGTGTGCAGAAATCATAGAAAAAGAAATTGGCGCAAAAGTAAGAGGCACAAGAGTCGACAAAAAAGAAAAACCCGCTGGAAAATGCCTTATCTGCAACAAAAAAGCAAACGAAGTTGTATATGTCGGGAAGGAGTATTAATCGGCAAAACATTTAATACTATCCAGAAAACATTAGGTATATGGAAAAATGGTTATTATTAGGAATCTTAAGTTATTTATCTTATGCTATCTCTACCTCTATTGATAAACATTTAATGAACAAAGAGTACGACCCGGCAAACACCAACACACTCAAAATGTTTTTTGATGGTTTAATATTGTTAATAATCGGTTTTCTTTTTTTTAATCTGAACTTTACTTTTGAGTTGTTCTCATGGTCTTTAATCTTAGGGGGGCTATACGCAATTTCAGGAATACTGTATTTCACTTCATTGAAATTGGAAGACGTTGGAATAATCATACCTTATCTCCAGTCCTCAGGAATCCTCCTGATTTTCATCAGCTCAACAATCATATTTAATGAAATTGTTAATATCTTCAATTATATAGGTATCGCTTTAATTTTAATCGGGGTATATGCTGTGCTTTCAGAGAATGGTTTTAAAATTCCTAAATTAAACAAAGCTGTCTTTTTGGTTCTGACGATAGTTATTTTACACACTATCTATGCGCTGTTAACAAAGAATCTATTGTTTAAAATAGAGCCAATAAACCTTGCAATAATGATGTATTTCTCAAGTGCAATGTTCTTGGCAGGTTATCTGGCATTATTCAAAAGGCAAAAGAAATTACATAACATAAATGGTTCCAAAATAATAGTCGCTGCTTTTTTTGGTGCTATGGGTACATTCTTACTTTACTCTGCACTGGCAGTAGGAAATGCATCAAAAGTTTACCCTATTGCTGGAATAGAATCTGTTTTCGTATTTATACTTGCTTCAATCGCTTTAAAAGAAAAGTTCTATTGGCACAGGGTAGCTGGAACAATTATTGTATTCCTGGGCATTTTTCTTATTTCATTGTAGGGACTCAATCAAAAGAATCATGAAAAAAGTTATATGTCTCTACTTCAACGTTGCCTAGCTATTTACAACATTCAAATTTACACTTGATATTCTAAAAAGGAAAGTTGTGTACATCAGGAGGGATTGTTAATATTAAATTTCTCTTTTTTTAGATATTTAAAACTTTTTGTTTATTAAAAATATAAGTGATTACATGGATTTTAAATTAGAAACATTTCAGGCATTAAGTTCGCCAACGAGATTAAAAATAATAAGCAAATTGAAAAAAAGAAGACACACTTTAACAGAATTATCCAAACTTCTGAATATGCATGTTTCTACAGTTAAAGAACATTTGGATAAATTAGAATCGTCTGGTTTTATTCAATTAGAAGATGAAGGTTATAAATGGAAATATTATAATTTAACGAAAGAGGGTAAAAATTTAATTTCTCCATACAACACTGAAATAAAAATTATTTTGCCTGTAAGCGTTTGTTTGATTCTTGTTGGAACATATAATCTGATTAACATAGGTTTAATTCAAACAGGATCAAGATTGGCACAATCTAAATTAGCTCATGAAGCTGCTATAAGTATGCCTAACGATATCGGGGCGATCCAAACTATTTATCAAATTCCAACAATACCAATATCATCAATTATATTAGGAGTTTTCTTGTTAGGTTTGGTTATAGGGTTAAAAATCAACAGACTCAAGTAAACTCGGGGAAAAACCCGAACAAATGAAAAGTTGTTTATAAGTTTATTTCTATTTAATCCTTGAGGTGAGTTTATGAAGAAAATACTTAGTTACTTGTTTGTGATACTTCTTGTATTAAGCACACAGGTAAATGCAATAGATGTGTCTGAGTTTTCAGATGATGTACAAATGGAAACTGCGGAAGAAATAGCAATAAAACCTTTGCCAATTTATAACATACCATTAAATATCCTTTTCTCCCAAATAAACAATCCAGAAGAAATTGAAGTTGGAAAAATATTATATTCAGAGAACGGTCCAGCAATGGTAATATCTAATATAAAAACAGCAAAATGTTTGAAATGTATTGACGCAGAAAAATATGTAGAGGCATATCATTTGAATTATAAAAAACCAGAGAGATATGGAATCACTGAAATACAAGAAGAAATTCCAGTACCGTATTATAAATACAAAGTTCTTGATTTTGCACCAAAAATTATACAGAGAATTTCAACAAGCAAATATGATTCAGAAATTAAACAGACATTAATCTGGGCATATGAAGACGTAGATACATATTCGCTATATGAAGTTTGGACAAAGTATTTCTACAGAAGTGAAACAGAATGGAAAAAAGATATTTATCCTGCAGTTGTAGAATTACAAAAAATTAGTCCAGCACTTGACTTAAAAGAAGCACAAAGCAAGCTAAAAGTTGAGATAACTCCACAGGGATATTCAAAAGTTTGGTTTTCTATGTATAATCCAACAAATGAAAATGTGATTGTAACTGTTCATAGAGGAAGAACTTTAGAAAACCTGAACAAAAAGAACCAAAACATTGCACTGGGAGAAACAAAAACAGTATACATTCCAGCTAATGAAAAAAGAAGTTTTTATATGGCTTCATATTGTATAAACCAGCACAAAGGTTCTCCAACTGAATCAGATAAAACCATTGTAGGGGGTTATGTAGAAGAAAAATTACAAAAAGTTATAGCAATAGCAGAATCCAAAGGTGTAGCTGGAAAAACAGAGTCACAAAGTGCTGTCTGGCATATAACAGACAGAGCAGAAGTTTCAGGATATGCAAGCAATCTTGTCGAAGAAAGTGAAGGCATTGAATTTGCATACGGGAATGCAGTTAAAGGTTCCATAGATGTAAATGAATTCATAAATGGACGTGCAAATCCAAACAAACCAACTTTTAACGAAACTATAATCGAGTGGGTCAAAAATTTAATTGATTCTTTGTTTTAACCCACCCACCCCTCCTTTTTTTATTTATATATCAGAAAATCTAAGTGATATTATGAATTTGAAAGAATTTTTTATGCCGACGAAAGGAAAAATTAGTTTAACAATTTTGTTCACATTAATTTTTGAAGGGTATTTTGCATTGAAAATGTGGAGTATAAGAACTTTTTGTGATTGTATGCCCAATACTATATGTTATTGTCCTCAAGGCCCCGAACTGTTCCTAAATTTTTTGATTAATTCTATAATCTATGCAACAATTGTAGCGTATATATCCTCCTGCATAATTTTAGAAGCATACAACAAATTCAAAGGTAAGAAAAAATGAATAAGAAATGGTTATTGGTTGGTTTAGTATTAATTGTTCTGGTTAGTGGTTGTATTCAAAAAGAAACTAATACTAATGAAACTATTACTGGTGGGATGCCTGTGAAGGGTGCAGTGCCAATATTTTATAGTAATATCACTATAAATTCAGATAGTAAAGCACAAGAAGTTTTCAACGAAAATTTTGAAGAAATAGTTAATAATGTAAAAATAAATCTTGAAAATGATGAATATTTTATTAGACATTATTCTGGTTTAAGACTAATTTGTATTGAAAATAGTATTCTTTTGTCTAATCACACAAAATTCGAAAGGAGGAAATTTGAATATTTCAGCACACATTGGATTGGATTTGAAGAGTTTGATAAAGAGCAATATACATTTATAGTTCCAATAGCACCAAAAGATAGAAAATGGAAATATGAAAATGAAAAAGTTTTAGTTGAAGATATAAGATGCAAGGGGATGCCATCAGGTCAACAAATGATGTTACCTATAGAAATGATTAATGCAACTTATGATGAACTAAAAGAATACCTTTCTATTCATTGTAAGGAAGGTATAATAGAGACATGGGAACCACTTAGTTATAGTCTCAGATTTATTATGGATTCTAATGGAACTGTTTATATGGCAGGAAGCTATTGCCCAAAATAAAAATAGTGATGTACTTTGAAAATGAATAAAACAATTTTATTGGTAGTAATAATAATTTTAACAGTTTTGGCATTATATTCACAGGTAGATTTAGAAAACCCTAAAGAAATATATTGTGAAAAAGATTCTGATTGTGTCCCTGCACAATGCTGTCATCCAACTTCATGTGTAAATAAAAATTATGCACCAGATTGTTCAGGTATTTTTTGCACAATGGAATGCAAACCAGACACATTGGATTGTGGGCAGGGAAAATGCGTATGTATAAATAATAAATGCGAAGCTGAAATAGAAGAGAGGGTTTTTCGATAGAATTGGATTGTACGCAATTCATCTCACGCAGTATCTTAAAAAATCACTTTGTGATTTTTGAGACCTCGAAAATCGGAGATTTTCGCAGGAACTGCGGAGATTTCTTGCTGAATTATGTTAAGAAAAAATTACTTCCACAACCAGCCGAATAAGCCCTTGCTTTTCTTTTCGCTTTGTGCAAGTTGTCGCAACCTGTTTTGTTCAAGTTCCATGTTTTGTATCTGTTCCTGGAACATGGCTTTTACTTCAGCAGTGCAGTTGCACTGGTCTTTGAGTCTCTTTAGTTGTTGAATTTTCTCCCGATTCATGTTAACTTCCTGTTCTATTTCACCGGCAGCTTCATCATCACCGCCTGTGAAAAACCTCATTATTCGGCTTTTTGCCTGTATCTTCTCTTCTGCGCGTATTGTTGACTGAACAGAGTTGTTGAACTCTCTTGCAATTGCAGAAACATTCTTTCCTATCCCGCCTGTCAGATTCTCCATTGAAAGCAGCGTGTGAACAGCCAACCTGACCTGATTTTGGTTTCTAAAAACTTTCTGCTTGTCCTTGTTGCTTAATCCCGCTAGTTCCTGCTCCATTTCCTGCTGCTTTTGTTGTATCATTTGCTTTAACTCAGCCACATTTCCGGCTTTTAATTGATTTTTTATACTTCCCGCCTTATTGCAATCTTCCGGGCATGATGTCGCAGTCTCGGCGCATGGACAGCCAACAGCCATGCAAACCATTTTTTGGCAAACACCATCGCCGCAAAGATTCCTGCAAATATTTCCCTGCTGAAGTCCTTTTTCACCTTCAGATGCATCATGTGTAATAACATCATTAGTTGCTGTGGATTCATCAGCTATCTTTGAACCTTGCGGACCTGCAGCAAAAGCCGCAGAACTAAATACCATCAAAGCAAACAAAGCCATAATTATCTTTTTCATAAAACCACTATACATGAATATATCAGGAACATTTATTTATAAATTTAATAATCAAATTCTTTTCATGGAAATAGTTCAACTCGGCAAAGGTTTGTTATGCCGCAATGACTTGATTTTCTTTATAGATTATAAAGAAATCGAAATGCTGGAAAACTCGTTCCTATCTGGAGAGCTCCGCAGTAAAGAAGATTCCTATAAAACACCGAATCAAAAAATTAAGTTGAAGATAGCAGAAAAAGGCGACTTCACAACAGCATTTGGTGTCGGAGTTGCGAATAATGAATGCTGCATAAACAGAGGGCTGTATGCGCATCTGGAATTAAGAGGTCATATTTTAGGCGCAAGGTACAATGCCCATAACAACACAGTTGACATAATAAACCACGAAAAGGAGAAAGGGCATCATAATTACATAATGAAAAATCTGGGCTTAATATAAACTTTATAAACTCAAAAGCTCCTATTAAGGATATAGAAAGATTTAAAAAGATTTCTGTTTATAACCCTTATTACAATATATACTTTTCAGGTGTTCTACTTACTTGAGAGGAGTTACAGATGGCAAAAGATCTGGAAAAAAAACCAAAATGTCCCGAATGCGGAGGAGAAGAACTTGACAGAGATGAAAGTAGGGCAGAGATTATTTGCAGAAAGTGTGGTGCAGTTCTTGAAGAAGATTTAGTGGACAGGACTCCGGAATGGAGGGCATTTGACATTGAAGAAAAATCAAAAAGAACAAGAACAGGAGCGCCAATCACATTCACAAAACATGACAAGGGCTTTTCAACAGAAATCGGAAAAAGCACTGCAGAACTGTATAAAGTGCCTGTCAAAAAAAGAGCTCAGTATTACCGGCTGAGAAAATGGCACAAACGGCTTACAAAATCAAAAGACAGAAATTTAAGTTATTCTTTATCTGAATTATCAAGACAGATTTCTTATCTCGGGCTTTCCACAAGCATTCACGAAGAAGTCGGGAGATTATATGAAAAAGCAGTTACAAAAGGGCTTGTCAGAGGACGCTCAATGGAAAGCATAATAACTGCTTTGATTTACGCAGTTGCAAGAGAGCAGGGAAGCCCAAGAACACTGGCAGAACTGTCAGCGGCTTCAGGAATCGACAAAAGGGAAATCGGACGGGCATACCGGTACATAGCAAGGGAACTGAAAATAAGAATTCTGCCTGCAACAGCAGAAGAATACATTCCAAGATTCTCAAGTCTGCTTGGTCTGAGCGGAAATGTGCAGGCAAGAGCAATAGAAATCCTTAGGAAAGCAGAAGGCGAGGATGTGGTTTCAGGAAAGGGACCGACAGGAATCGCAGCATCTGCCCTGTACATAGCAGCAGTTCTTGAAAGTGAGAAGAGAACGCAGAGAGACATAGCAGACGTTGTCGGCGTAACTGAAGTAACAATAAGAAACCGATACAAGGACCTCGTTGAAAAACTCGGCATTGAAGAGGAAGTCGAGAAAAAGGCACAGGAAGCGGAAAAACAAAACGAGAGAGGGTAAGAATATGCCTCCTGAAGTTAAGAAAAAAACCACGAAGGATAAGGTTTCCTACACTGCAGAAGGCTATATGTTCCATAGAGATCTTTTAAACCCATTTTCAGGAGTGCGTAGTGGTGTAGAGCTTAGTTCTAAAGCATTAGACATAATTAAAAACATTTCTCCTGATAAATTTCGATTATCTACGACAGGTACACACAACACATATCTTGAATTAAACTTTGATGGCGGTCATCTGTCTTTGGAAGAACAATGGCAGGGAGAGGACGAAGTCAGTATTTACGGGCTTGCTTCAAAAGAAATTGAATCAAAAGCTGAAGAAATATTCAGGAAATTAGTTGGCTACAGAACAGGTATTAGTGAAACTCGCCCTTTAAAATCTACGGAAATTGTAGAAGAAAAATAATTTCTTTTCTTATTATCATCAAGCGTTAGATTTGAGTATAGGTAAATTTAAAAAGTTCAGTTTATTTTACTTTAAAAGTGGTTGAAATGATACCGGATATAAATGAAGTAAGTGAGAAAGGAATGGAAGAAAAATACATTTTAGGGGATATACTAAGTTATGCTCAGTCCAATCCAAATGAGGCGCTAGTACTTACTTGTCTGTACGGACCAGGAAAACAAAATATAGTGGGACGAAGACTCAATATTAAAGATATACATAAATTAACAAAAATGCCACCAACTACCATACATGATATACTTAACAAATTGAAAAATAAAAAGATGATTAAAATGGAAAAATTTGGAAAGTGGAACACGTATACTCCAACTAGTGCCGGAATGGCTGCAACGAAAGCTTATATAACTTTTCTAAAGGATTATAAAGAATTTTATGAGGAACTGTATCCATCAGAAAGGGACCGAGAAAGAGATATCGCACTAGCTAGTAGATAGCACTGATAGTGTAAAAGAGTATATTCTAAAAAATGATATATGTTATAGGTCCTCAAATTGGTGTAATTGAGTCTACATTTCCATTTTTGTTCTCTGGAAAATAATCAGTTTAACATTTTAATGCTGCACTTTTAATCTATTTAAATATTACTCCTTATAGTGTTTATAATACAGTAAAAGACAGAAATATTAACTGTGTGTCTTTTCTATTAAAGTGGGCAAATTATACGCCCCATTAATAAAGGTGAAATAATGGCAGAGAATCTGATTCCGGAGATCAACATCGGCATGGTTGGTCATGTTGACCATGGTAAAACGACTTTGACCAGTGCATTGACTGGCAAATTTACTGACGAGCACTCCGAAGAATTGAAAAGAGGAATCACAATACGGCTCGGTTATGCTGATGCCGCGATAAGAAAATGCCCGAAGTGCAAAGGCGATCTGGCATATACAAGATTCAGGAAATGCTTTCACTGCGGTTCTGAGGCAAAACTGCTGAGAACTATCTCTTTTGTTGACCTGCCCGGGCACGAAACACTCATAGCCACAGTCCTAACCGGCGCGTCTATACTGGACGGCGCGCTTTTGGTTATAGCCGCAAATGAAACGTGCCCCCAGCCGCAGACAGAGGAGCATCTGCAGGCACTGAACATAGCCGGAATCAAAAATATCGTTATAGCCCAGACTAAAATTGATTTGGTTTCCACAGAAGAGGCAGAGAAAAACAACGAACAGATTAAAAAACTGGTTAAAGGAACTGTAGCTGAAAATGCGCCGGTCATACCGGTCTCAGCTCAGCACGCAGTCAACCTTGGCTTCCTCCTGCAGGCGATACAGGACACAATACCTACACCAAAAAGAGACGGGAAAAAATCGCCAAGACTGCTTACTGCAAGAACCTTTGATATTAACAAGCCCGGAACGCCAATTAAAGACCTAACCGGCGGCGTTATAGGTGGCTCTCTCGTTCAGGGAACACTCAGTGTCGGGGACGAAATCGAAATGCTGCCAGGCATCCAGATTAAGAACAACTGGCAGGTGCTGACCACGAAAATTGCATCAATACACCAGGGAGGAAATCAGGTGAAAACAGGAAAACCCGGCGGTCTGCTTGCAGTATCAACAGAACTTGACCCCTGCCTGACAAAATCAGACTCGCTTGCAGGCTCTGTTGTCGGGAAACAGGGCCATCTGCCAAAAATATGGCATGAGTTGAAACTTGAAATGAATCTGTTGAAAAGAGTTGTTGGCGGCAAAGACGAACTGAAAATCGATAACATAAAACAAAACGATATCATTCTTATGAACGCCGGGACGCAGAAAAACATAGGAGTTTGCATCCAGCCAGGGAAAAACCCGGTCTTCAAATTAAAAAGACCTCTTTGTGCTGACGCAGGAGAAAAAGTTGCCCTCTCGAAGCAGATCTCAAACAGATGGAGATTAATCGGCTGGGGCATTATCAAGAAATAAATAAGAGTGAATTAAATGAGTTTATTGCACTATAAACATGTAACTGCAGAAGATTTAACGCCGGAAGAGTTAAAAAATAGTAACTTGCCAGACAGTTCGCTTCTTTCTGTCTGGGTGGAATTAACCAGCCCGGCGAAACGAACATACACAGCAGTTCATGTTGCAGACCAATCATATCTTGAAATTCATGAAGAAAAATACAGGGAGCTGCTCATAGAAGAAATAAGAAATAGAAATAAACAAAAGACTCCATTAACGAAAAAAATTGTCAATTGTTTTAAGGACTTATCGAGACTTTCTGAACCGATTAAAAGTCATATTCTCCTCTCAAGCGATAAAAAGAAAGACCTGAATGATTTCGAAAAAGTGCAAAAAATATTAGCAGATAAAACACATGGAGCTGTACTCGAAGATTATAAAGACCGGTTTGATGATGTTTGCAACAGTATTTTCTTGGGAAATAAATTGACAAAAAAAGAAATAGCAAATCTTGTAATAAGTTATGAAAAATACTTCAAAGATGTTAAAATACCTTTCGCCAGTTTTTACAACGTAGGGAAATTAATCGGGAAAAATCCAGGAATCCCTTCCGGGAAACTGCAATACAACTAACATCTAATTCTCATTAAATCCTTCGCGACAAAAGTAATAATCCGGAAAAGACTCACATCCCGAACATTCCGCCCAGAATTTTTGTTAATAATGCCCGGGCTATAAAGAATATTGTCAGTGAAACTGTCAGGAATATCGGGACATATTTTATGCCCTGCCTTGTGTTGCCTGTCTGTATTAGAGAAATTATCATCCCCCCGAAAATATTAGTTATTGAAATAGCGGCTATTGCAAAATAAATGAAAAATTCCGGATCAATAGTGTTTGAACTTGAAGACATGCTCATAAAACCCGCACCCTGAAAAGCAACCCCTCCCGATGAATCGCCCATGTTGCCCCACATGCCGGAGGTTGTTTCAACCATATACGTTGATATAGCAAAAAGAAGGGGCGCTGCAATGACAGCAGCAAGCACAAGAAACATTATAT
>DAOVKX010000038.1 GCA_030631505.1 Candidatus Nanohaloarchaea archaeon | reverse complement strand
TCTTGCTTCTCTAGTTCTTTAAGATGCATCATTAGGTTATTTATTTGAAGTTTTTCTAGTTTTTTATCGTTGGTTTTTAGCTTAGAGCAAAAACTATTGTCAAAAATATTTCCTATCCACAAGGGTCCTGCGTAGTCAAATTTATTTTGGCAAAGGTCGCATTTTTTTAATATTTCTTTTGAGGTTAATCGGTTCCCGCATTTGTGGCAATACAGTATGTAACCTGTGTTCTCTAATGCCTTGTCTGTTTTTTTCTTTCCTTTTTCTATTAATCCGAAAATTCTGAAATAATGGAGCTTTGAAAATGACAAAACCGGCGTAAACGCCTTGTCATATTTTGCCATTTCACGCGCGATCGCCGCAATCAGTATGCGTATGCCGACTTCGTGTTTTATGTCTGTGCGCAGCGGTTTTGCGAAATATCTTCTCATGCAGGTTTTAGGGTATGTTCCGCATAAAGCGGCTGTGTCTGTTGCAGTGACGCCTAAAAAACTTTTTCTGCCGGATGCTCTTGTTGCAGAATCCAGAAAATCAATTGGCGAGCCAAATGGGTCTATATCTATAAAATCAATCTGGTTTTTGAATTCAGAAAGCAGAACATTGACGTCTTTTTGGTGTATTTCGCAGTTTTTTATCTTGTTCAGTTCAATGTTTTTTTCAGTCAGTTTAAATGCAGAAGGGTTAAGGTCGTTGAATACGGCTTTCTTAATTCCCTTGATTTCTTTCGCGTATCTTATTCCCCGGATTCCTGAAGCTGAAAACGCATCGCAGACAGTTATGGGGTTTTTAACCATTTTTTGAAAGGTCCGCAGGCAAAGAACAGAAATGTCCCTGTTCAGTTTCATGTCCGGATTATAGAAAACAGTGTCTTTCTTTGTTACGATTTTCTTGTTTTCAGGAATTTTGATTACGGCTTTGCCTTCTGTGATTGTTTGCATAAATAAAAATACAGAGATATACTTTTAAATCTTCTAATAGATACCTGTACAATGATATGGTTTACAGTTGTTATCTCTTTTTAGATAATCTTTTTAAAGATAATTTTCTATTTAATATATATGCTTGAAAAAATTGAGAGAATTCTGGGCTCAAGGAGCAAAATAAGAGTAATTGATACATTATTGAAAAGTCAAGAACTTTTATCTATTAGAGAAATCGCTTTGAAATCCAAAGTTCCGTATTCTGTCACACATAAGGACATTATGTTGTTCTTAAATGAGGGTGTTGCAGTAAAGCATGATTTAAAACACAAAACTCTGGTCAGAATAAATGAGCATAATGAACTGGTAAAGCGAATAGAAAATGTAATGCGTCCTGAAGAAGAAAAAGCAAAGAATGGGTTTAAGGAAATAGCCGGCTATAAGGAAGGGCTGATAATCCTGCACCATAATGCAGACCCTGATGCACTTGGAAGTGGTATTGCTCTTGCGAGGGGTCTGGCGCAGACTGGCTTAAAATGCGACATACTGGTGGGTGGTGGGGTAAGCAGGCAGTCAAAAAACATTCTGGAAAAATATCCATACCCTCTCAAAAAAGAGGTAAATAAAATCCCCAAACTTGTTTTTATCCTGGATTCATCTTCGCCGGAGCAGATTGGAAATATAGAGATTCCCAAGAGCGCAAAAACAGTTCTTATTGACCACCATGAAGCTGGTGCGTTGTCGGAAAGGGCGGATTTAAAACTGCTGGATTCTGATGCCAACTCAACAGCGATTTTGGTATATGGCCTGTTGAAAAAAACAGGAATAAGAATGACAAAAGAGATAGCATTTTTCCTGCTGACAGGGATAGTAAGCGACAGCGCATTTTTCAGGATTTCAAACCAGCAGGATTTAAGAGTTGCTGTGGAACTGCTGAATTATGTTGATCTGGAAGATGTTTTTGCCGCTTTGTCCCGGAAACCTGAACTTTCTGAAAAAACAGCCGTGTTAAAGGCAATGAGGCGGCTTGAGATTTATAATTTTAACGGAATACTTGTGGGATTTTCCAGAATAGGCAGTTTCGAGGCATCAGTTGCCAGAAATTTAATAAAGAGCGGGGCGGATATTGCAATAGTTGAAAATGTCCAGAAAAATGAAATCAGAATAAGCGCAAGGTCAAAACAATATCTGAAGGGCAGGGTTGATTTGGTTGATGTTCTGAAAACAGTGGAGCCGCTGATTGATGGCAGTGTTGGGGGGCATATAACAGCTGCGTCTGCCAATGGGAGAAACACAAAATGTTTAAGAGCGATGAGGAACAAACTAATTGAGGCGTTAAGTGCTGTACTGGAGTCAAAGCCAAAAGCAATACGTTAATTATAAAAATCTTAATCTGCAATTTGATTATACTGGTGATTTTATGGTAGAAATAGGTGAAGTGCTTGCATTACTTGAAGAACTGTCTGAGGACAGGAGAGTTCCGCGGAACGTGAGAGCTTCCTTAAATGGTATTATAGGCGAGCTTAACAAGAAGGATATTAGTGATGCTGTTAAGCTGAATACAGCTATATCTCTACTAGATGAAGTCAGCAATGACCCGAATATCCTGCCATATACGCGGATTCAGATCTGGAATGTCGTAAGTCTTATAGAGGGGATACAGGCAGAGGAAAAAGAATAATTTTATAAGTTTTTGAAACAAAGCTTATATTAGTTTACGTTCATAATTATATAGAGGGGTGTTGAGATGGCTTTAAAAGGTCTTTTTGGAAAATCCGGAAGAAATGACTTAATGGAAATGGAAGAAACAGATTATCTGGAAATTGATGAAACCCGTGAAGAAAGGCGTGGTGTAATGATTAAGATAGAAACTATGACTGAGTTTGCAGATACGGACAAAATCCAGCAGGAAATCCGAAATGGAAATATCGTTTTTGTGAAAATCAGGTCCCTGAAAGAAAAAGACATGGCTGAACTTAGACGGTGTGTTGACCGGCTTAGAAAGACATGCATTGCGCTTAACGGAGACATTGCAGGAATTGATGAAGATTTTATTATACTTGCTCCTGAAGGCGTAGAGATACACAGGAAAGAAGCGCAATAAATTCTTTAATCTTTGCGGTTTGCGAACTTCTTGGCAGAGCAATTAAGTGCTTCTATGTTCGCAGAATTTCTTTTGTTTCTGCCTTATTTTAGTCTTTATTATGGGCTTTTCGTGAGAGTTGAGCATTTGGATTTTTCTTGAATGAGTTTAAATCCATTACAAAGTTTTTGCGATCCCCTTGTATTTTTTAACCAACGCTTCATAGAGGGCTTCATCTATAACTCAATGTTGTTTAACAATATTTTAAACGATTTATTTTAGAGTATTTGCTTAACTGCTGGTTTTTGGAAGCATTTCAAGTGTCTGAACTATGTGTAAATTATCTCAATCTCACAGCTTCAAGGTTTCTTGGCGCAAGGGTTTCCACCTTGAATAACCTGTGCAGTGTTTTTGTCAGGTTCAGTATTTTGCTGTTTTCCCCGTGGTTTAGTATTACTTTCTCCGGCCTGCTTCTGAGTTTGCAGAAGTAGTTTATCAGCTGGTTTCTGTCTGAGTGGCCTGATAGCCCATGCACGGTTTCAACATCCATGTTTATTGAAACTCTGCTGCGCCGGTCGTCTGCTGTTGTTGGGAATGAGAGGTCTTTCCAGCCCTTTTGTATCCGCCTGCCTAAAGTCCCTTCTGCCTGATAGCCGACAAAGACAAGCGTGTTCTTTTTGTCATCTGCCAGATATCTCAGGTACTCCATGATTGGCCCGCCGTTAATCATGCCTGAAGTCGTGATTATTACTGACGGCTCCTTTTCGTCAATTACTTTCTTTCTTTCTGTCGGGCTTCCCACATTCCTGAAAATTTTTGATGCAAACGGGTTGTTAAGCTGATGAAAAATTTGTTTTTGCAGGTCTCTGGATAAAAATTCAGGATATGTTGTATGGATTGCTGTGGCTTTCCATATCATGCCATCCAGATAAACATTTGCTTCCAGCTCGTTTTTTTCCGCCATGTCTGCCAGCAGAATCATCAGTTCCTGGGCTCTCCCGACAGCAAACGAAGGTATAATAACTTTCCCCTTTCTCTTTAAAGTCTTTTTTATAATTTCTGTTAATCTTCCTTCGCAGTCTGTTTTTGAAGGTATGACATCTGTCTGGCCCCCATATGTGCTTTCCATAACCAGAGATTCTATCCTTTGAAAGTTCGTGCTTGCGCTGTCAAGAAGCCGCGTCCTGCCGAATTTGATGTCGCCTGTGTACAGCAGATTATGCAAACCTTCGCCAATGTGCAGATGGGAAACAGCAGAACCCAATATATGCCCTGCGTTCTGGAATGTCAGCCGCATATCAGGCGTTATGTCGCATACCTCGTCATAGTTAAGCGTTATTGAGTGCTTTATTGCGCTTTTTATTCCTTTGCTTGTATATGCTGATGCGCCTGTGTCTTTCTGGGCTATATCTATGTAATCAAGGCATAACAGTGTGGCAAGGTCTCTTGTCGGCGCTGTTGAATAGAAAGGTCCCTTGTAACCATACTCATACAGGTAAGGAACAAAACCTACATGGTCCATGTGGGCATGACTGACAATTACAGCATCCAGCGCGTCCAGGTCAAATTCAGGTATATCAAGGAATGGCATTTCCCCTCCGGAGGAAAAACTCAAGCCGCAGTCCAATAGCACCCTGCTTTCTTTTGTCTGCAGGAGCAGGCATGAGCGTCCGACTTCCCGAAATCCGCCGAGAGAGGATAATCTGACCCACCCTTCTTTTGAACCCTTGCTTAACCTGATTTTTTCACCAATTCTGTTTAAGAACTGCTGCCTGTATTTTGCTTCTTCATGAACGATTTCCCTTGCTTTGCTGACTATATCTGATTTTATCAAAGGAACTCTCATAATCTGGGGAGACCACAGAGTCTCGTTTTTTATTTTTTTCAGCGTTTCCCCTGCTTTGCCGATAACAACACCTGGCTTTGACGCGTATATAGTAACCTTGCTGAATTCGGGCTCAAAAAGAATTTTTTTGATTCCTGCTTCTTTTGATACTATTCTCTTTATTTCTTCCTCAGCTTTTTTCTGCTCGATAGCAATCTCAGGGTCTGGCCGTATCTCTATTCTTTTTCTCAGTTCCCTGACCAGTTGCTTTACTTCCTCGCCACCCTCAAGGAAAAAACGCTTGTTTTTTGTATAAAATACTATATCAGAGCCTTCAAAGTATGCTTTGGTTATCATTGCAGTCTTTGGCAGTTTCTTTTTTACCTCTTCCAGAACCATTTTATCACCTGTATGACATAAGAATACCTATAACACCCTGCAACGCAGGGGCTGTTATTTTAATAGTTTTTTAAGTTCTTCCTCAGAGATCCGTCTGGATGCATTTTTTTGCACTATTACAATATCTGTTGTTCTCCCGCCGGTGAAAATATCCCTTTCTTTTGCGGTTTTTATTGCCCGCACAAGCAGTTTTACCCCTTCATCAACACTCATGTCTTTCCTGTAATTATCCTCGAGGACGCCAAGAGCGATAACAGAGCCAGAGCCAGTAAAAGAATAATCTTCAATGGGTTCTATGCCTCCGACAAGGTCTATTGAGTATATCTGCGGACCGCGCTCATCAATGCCGCCCAGAACAAGCTGAACCATGTCGGGTCTGAAACTGCTTTTATATGATGACCTGAGAATATTGGACAAAAGCGTTGTAGCGGCCTTAATTGTTAGTTTTTTTTCCTGCAGTTCATATAGTTTAAGTTCTGCTTTCAGGATTCTTGCAAGCGCCTGGCCGTCTCCTGCTGTCCCTGCAATTGTCATATATAATTTGTCTGATATTTCATATATTTTTTTCATTGATTTGGAACTTACCAGATAGCCCATAGTGGACTGCTGGTCTGCCGCGAGAACAATACCATCTTTACATACAATACCTAAAGTTGTCGTACCTGTTTTTAATTCCTTCAATATCATCACCCCAGAAATAGATAAGATAACTGTTGATTTGAAAGTATTTAAGTGTTGCGGTTAGCTATTCTTTTTTGAGTTTCTCACAAACCCTAAGAGTCTGGTTTAGAAGATACCTTTGCTCGTGAGGTTCTCCGCAGTTGGAATCACGAATAAGAGCAACTATATCTTTACCAAGCCCGAGATGTTTTTGTTCTATGCTATAAACAATTTTTCCTAATCTTTCAGCTTCCTTGTCAAGATACTCTGTATTTTCAGGAATAGCACCTTTACCCATAAATATAATTAAAAAAGAAATCTTTAAATTTTTAATTGTGGATTATAATAACCTTTAAAAAATTAATTCCCTAAGTTGTAAAATGCTCAAATGCAGAAAATGCGGCAAACTGGAAGAAAATGGCAAAGAACGGTTTAGACGGCACATTTGTTCTATTTGTATTAATGAGAAAATTGACAGGCGGAATGATGTAATCAAGAAAATGGAACGACTGTCAAAAAACAGCAGATTCTTTTAATTCTTATAAATTTTAATAATTAAGCGTGTATTAATTGATTATGCCGGATGAATATGGAATACCAAAAGAAATAGTGAAATTCGCTGAGAAACTAGGCAAAGATTTAGAAGATATAAAACTTGCAGATCCTATCAGTAAAAGGACTCCAGAGAGTGGTTATAGAGTTATAGAAACTTTTATTGCATACAGAATATCAAAAGCAACAGAAAAAGGCGAGGATATTTTAATATCCTGTGAAAATCCTCTGGTTTGTCTCATTAAAGAGGCAGATTACTATATAGCTATTGATAAAGTGAACAATATATTGGACGAGCGTAATCCAAAAAAGTTTTTGGATGATAAGTTTAGCGAAAGGAAGAAGTGGAGGGAGTATGATAAACTTATGGAAGTTACTCCCAGTTGGCTCACTTAGAAAGGTGATTTATTGACTCTTAAAATAGGTCTTGTTGGTTTGCCGAATAAAGGCAAAAGCTCTTTCTTTAAGGCAGCTACGTTAAAGGATGTGGAGATAGCCAATTATCCTTTTACCACGATAAAGCCAAATGTTGGCGTGGGTTTTGTCAAGACTGAGTGCCCCTGCAAAGAATTAAACGTAACTTGCAGCCCCAGGAATTCGAAATGCGAAAACGGGTTCAGGATGATACCTGTTGAGCTGGTTGATGTTGCCGGGCTGGTTGAGGGGGCGCATGAAGGAAAAGGCATGGGCAACCAGTTTCTGGATGATTTAAGGCAGGCAGATGCCCTGATACAAGTTATTGACATCTCCGGCAAGACGGATAATGAAGGGAAATCGGTTGTGGGATTTGGACCTGCGGCAGAGATAGAAATTCTGGAAAATGAGATAGACCTTTGGCTGTTTGGCATACTGAAGAAAAACTGGGATAAGTTTGCAAGATTGATAGCAATGCAGCACAGGAAACCTGAAGATTTCCTTAGTGAGAATCTGTCAGGTTTTGGTGTTTCTGAAACGCATATCATGCATGCCTCAAACAACTTAAATCTGGATTTGAATTCCATTAAGTTATGGAGTGAGGGCGAATTAAAGTCATTTGCAATTGAGTTGAGGAGGGCATCAAAACCGATAATAATAGCGGCAAACAAGGTGGATGTTCCGGATAGCGATGAGAACCTGAAAAAACTGCAGGAAGCGCATACTGATAAAAAGATTATTCCGACATCTGCTGAGTCTGAGCTTGCCCTGAAAAACGCTGCTGAACATGGACTTATCAAATACGCATCCGGCAATTCTGATTTTGAGAGCGAAGGCGCGCCTGATGAAAAGCAAAGGAACGCGCTTGATTTCATAAAAAAATCTGTTCTGGAAAAATATGGTTCCACCGGCATCCAGAAATGCTTAAATTCAGCTGTTTTTGATATTCTGGATAAAATCGTTGTTTATCCTGTTGAAAATGAGAACAAATACTCAGACAAGCATGGGAATGTTCTGCCTGATGCGTTTTTGATTAAAAACGGCTCAACTGCCCTGGATTTGGCATACAAGGTCCATACAGACATCGGTGGAAACTTCATACACGCTGTTGATGCAAGAACCAAACAAAGAATCGGAAAAGACTATGTTTTAAAAAACAGGGATGTTATCAAAATCGTAAGCGCGGCGAGATAATTACTTTTTTCTTTGTAGTAAATATTGATTATATAGTTAGGAAGTTGTATACATACTTGATCTGGAAAACAATCAACTTTTTTAATACAAACTCCCAAATAATGCTGTGGGTATGATGTCTTATATAATATGGCTGAAAAGTGTCAAGAGGTCTGAAATTAATAAAGCTGGTGTTAAGGGTGCGTATCTTGGGGATTTGCTGGGTGCGGGCTTTATGATTCCTTCAGGGTTTGTCCTGACTCCTGAAGCGTTCATGCATTTTCTGGATGAGAACCAGCTGGGAGATGAAATTTCCAGGCATCTTAAAGAGATCGATTATGATGACTGTAATTCCCTGATTTCTGCGTCCCGGCAAATCACAGAGCTGATTTCAAATGCAAAGATGCCTGAAAAAATTGAGGAGGATATAAAACTCCACTACAAAGCCATAGGAATACAGGAGGAGATGCGGAAGCTGGATAATAACGCGCTTGACCTGCTCGGCACGCATGATAACGTATCTGTTTCTGTCCGGCCAAGTGTGGTTACAGACAGACATAATGAATTGAGTTTCAGCGGACAGCATGAGGCGTATCTTGGGGTAAAGGGTACAGCTAATCTTCTGGAAGCAGTAAAAAACTGCTGGGCTGGTTTTTTTACGCCAAGGGCGATTTACTATCGTGAGAAGAAAAATGCGGGAAATGTCGCAATGGCTGTTATTGTACAGGAGCTTGCCGAAGCAGAAAAATCCGGTGTGGTTTTTACTGAAATACCCGGCTCGAAAAACAAGGAAGAAATGCTTGTTGAGGCCTCATGGGGTTTTGGCCAGCTGGCTGGCTCAGGCGCTATAAATCCAGATATGTATATTCTTAATAAGCAGACAGGAGCATTTGTCGGGAAGAAAATTAACCAGAAGAACTGGAAACTGGCCAAAGATGAGTTGAACGGGCAGATAACAAAAGAGAGAATTTCTGAGCCCGAAAACGGAGATTCTGTACTGGATGAAAGGGAACTGGCTTCGCTTGTAAAAATTGCTGAAGAGATAGAAACGCATTTTGGATGCCCTATGAACATTGAGTGGACCTTTAAACGAAACAAGGTGTATGTTCTTCAATCAACACCTTTAACAGCGCTTGATAACCAACTGCCTGCGGCAGAACCTGCAGAAGGGCAATGCGAAGTTGTTGCAGGAGGGCTTGGGGTAAGTTTTGGCGAGTCAGCAGGGAAAGCGAGGTTGGTTAACAGCCAAGGGGACCTGAACAAGCTCTCTGAAGGAGACATTCTGGTTACAGGCACAGCAACTCCTGATTTGACTTTAGCTATGGGAAAAGTGAAAGGGATTGTATCCAACACAGGAGGTTCGACATGCCATATGTCTGTTATTTCAAGGGAGTTTAACATCCCGCTGATTGTAAATACAGCGAATGCAACAGGAGTGCTCTCTGACGGCGATGAAATCAGGGTGGATGCGAACAACGGGAAAGTCCTGAAATGCAGGACAGAAGAACAACTGCCTGCAGATATGCTCAGGTTTTCTGAAAACGGCGATAGGGTAGTTATAGCAACAAAAATCAAGTTAATTGTTAACTCTCATGATTTCAACCCCGAACTGAAGGAAAAGGTTGACGGGAGCGTATTGATACCCAAATCGCTGGCAAAGGAAGACATAACAAGATTTCTTTCAGAGGGGAGAGAGCATGAGCTTGTAAACTGCATTGAGAGCGATATGGAAAGCGTTGCAAAAGTTTTTTATCCTGACTCTGTGTGGTTCAGACCGGTTGAAAATCCCGCAGATTCTGATGAAAAGCATACTTTCACGTGGAAGGGGATGAGACGGCATATCAATGAGCCGAATTTTTTTATGGCGCAGATGAAAGCTGTACAGAACCTTATCCGCAAGGGATACAACAACATCAGCATGTTGCTTTCATTTGTCCAGA
>DAOVKX010000052.1 GCA_030631505.1 Candidatus Nanohaloarchaea archaeon | reverse complement strand
GAAGAAGTAACATAAGGATAGGTACCGCCATCATTATCCAACAAATACCCCTGTGCACCTTCAAATATAAGGTTCTCTCTATTATCAAGACACTCTTTAACAAGAGAAGAAACATCACCAATATATTTTTGAAACTCTGTATGTTCTCTTGCATAGTCGCCCATCCTTGTCCCCGTTCTTGCAATTTTGTCTCTGTAACAGGGACCTATACCTCTCTTTGTTGAACCAACCCCGCCTCCTCTACAATCTTCCTCCCTGTGCTTTTGCGTTATAACATGGGCACGCGGGTCTATGATTAGATCAACATCAAGACCTCTGCCTTCAATATATTTTATTTCACTCAGCAAAACTTCAGGATCTATCACAACACCACTGCCAAGAGCCGCTTTTTTACCGCGCACAACACCGCTTGGCAAAATGTGTAATTTATAAACCTCGCCGTTTTCAGGCACAACAGTATGACCTGCATTGTTTCCCCCCTGAAATCTCACAATCAAATCAGCATCTTTTGAGAAATAGTCAACAATTTTACCTTTCCCCTCGTCGCCATACTGCTCTCCAAAAATAATAGTGCAAGAACCTGCCATAGAAACAAATTAGCAAAGAAATTATTTATATCTACAAATCAAAACGTGTTGATATGGAAAATTTAACATCGCTTGTCATTTTGCTTTTTATTATAGCAGTGATATGGTTATTCGACAGGAAAAACTTCAAAAAAGAAGCGCCTTTGTTTTACCTGAGAAGAACAAAAAAAGGGCTCAACATCATTAGCCGGTTAGGAAAAAAACATGAAACCTTTTTTAAGCGGTTTGGGGATTTGGGCATCGTTTTAAGCTTCGGCGCTCTCGGCTTGTTTTACCTGCTAAAGGAACGCAAAACATTTAATCCGCTTGGTTTCTTTGGAAAAAAACATAGTGAAAGGAACAATCAGTTCTACACGATTTTTTTCTTTATACTGTCCTTCATTTTACTATATTTAGCAATCACGCCTGTTCTTGCTCTGGCAACAAGTCTTTTTGGAGCATGCGGATTTATATCAGCATATCTTGCTGAAACTGCCTATAGCATTTTATTCGGGGTTGTTGAAGCAGGAGGGCTTCAGCTTGTCCTCCCGTTCGAAGTCTCCAGAGCGCCGGTTTTCTACGTCCCGATTAGCTACTGGCTGGTATCCATTTTTGTAATCCTGGTTGTTCATGAATTTTCCCATGCATTTGTTTCTGTGGCAGAAGGAATTAAAGTTAAAGCGCTGGGATACGGTTTTTTGGCTATACTGCCTCTGGGCTTCGCAGAGCCCGACGAAAAGGAGATAAAGAAATCAAAGTCAATCAAGAAAACAAGAATTTATGCAGCTGGCTCTTTAAGCAATATATTAACTGCACTGGTTGCTCTTGCCTTGCTTGTTGTTTCAACAAGCGCAGCAGCAGGGGTATTTGAGCCCGCGGGAATCAGCTACGAAAGCTTAACGCCGGATACGCCCGCTATCGGAGTCCTTCCGGAAACAGGAATCATAACTTCAGTAAATGAAAAAGAAGTAACAGACATGGCAGGTCTTGCCGCGGCATTAAATGGCGTCATGCCTGATGAAAAGATAAAAATCATAATTAACGGAAACGAATACACAACGACGACATTCTCAAACCCCGAAAACGAATCCCAGCCATTTATCGGTATCTCAAAGGTAACTGTTGAATCTCAAATCAAAGAAAACATATCAGAAACATTCGGGACAAGAATCCCATGGTTGCTTATGTATCTCTCAAGACTGCTGGCATGGCTTTTCTTTTTAAATCTTGGAATCGGGCTGGCAAATCTCCTTCCTTTAAAACCATTGGACGGCGGCCTGATTCTTGAAGAAATAATAGATAAATTAAAAATATCTAACGGCAAAACTGTATTTAAAACAATATCATTTCTGATGCTCGGTCTGATATTGTTTAATTTATTCGGACCGTGGTTTCTTTAGACCTGTTTAAAAACAACGCTGGCTTTTATTCCGTTTACTCGTTGAGCAAAGCATAAACTGTGCCCTTAAAAAATACAAAACAGCACCGGCAAAAAATGAAAAAATGCAGAAAAGATAAACATCGGAAAATGAAAACACGCCGTAAAGTGGGTTTGGTTCCAGAGGATAAAATGGTTTTATGTCTGTGTACAAAAAAGAGTCCAGCAGAATATGAAAATAAATTCCGGACAAAGCAGTAAATAAAATCTTTTTAAAGGAGGAATCCTGCCGGAGCTTAAGCACTTTCATAACTCCTGCAAGTCTGCCTTTCGTCTTAAATATAATTATTGCAAGAAGTGCTGCAACAATTGTCCCGCCCAAAAACGAATGAAAAAATCCGTGCAGGGGATAATCAAGTCCAAGACTTATAATAATAAACGGTTCCAAATCAACAATGACATTTGATATTAAAAATGTCGGCAAATCAAATACAGAAAAAAATAACAAACCCAAAAACAAGGCAGGACCCAGATGAAACGGTGTCAATGGCATGGCATTACCTTTATAAATAATATTGTCGCATGAGGTTTATTAATTAAAATATGTTAGTCCTGACAGGCAATCTTTCATATCAGATTGGTTTTTCAGCCAGGCCAAAAAGGGAAAGAACTTCTGTCTTTATTGTTTCTATGTCTTTTCTCCCTCCAGCAAGATATCTTCTTCTTTGTTCATAATAGAAATACTTATTGTAAAGCAACCAAAAAAGTCTCTGAATGAAAATCGAATATGTGTATTCTGTCTGCAAAACCCCTTTTAGTTCCACAGTTACTTTGCCTTCCTTGGTTTTGTGGTTTTGTGTACCCCTGACCTTGGCTTTCACAATGACCTTGCTCCATTTGTCCTTCTTTGGCTCCCCGCTTATCTCGGCGTAAAATTCGCGTGTTTCTCCTGACGCATCCCATTTAAGAACAGGGGAAAATAAATCTGTAGAGGTAATTCTGAGGATATATTTTATTATAGAAGGCATCATTTTGACGACTTTAAACGGCTCTTTTCCCTTAATCTCAAATTTTAATTTGCTTTTGGGGGCAAGTAAATCATCAGTGAATTTCAGTGACTCCATTCTCTGCACAACTCCTCTCCATAGTGCTTTAAGCTATGTTCAAACGTGACAGCAAGCTTCTTTCCGTACTCAAGGTACCTCATCCTCTGTTTGTGATAAAACGTGACATGCCAGAATCTTCTGACCATTTCATAAAGTATGTTCTGCTGCCATACTGTATCCTGCGGGTATTCTGTAATCAACAAAGGTTCTATGCTTATGGACGCTTTCCCCTCGCCATGTTCATAAGAGCCACTGAGCTTGACATTAAATATGAAATACGTGAAATGGTCAAGAGGTTTTGTAACCTCCCAGTTCATCCTGAATTTTCCTGAATTTTTCTTCTTTTCAAAGGTATATTTCTGCTCCTGAATGTGTTCATGCGGAACCTTGAAAACAGTTTTCATAAGTTCTTTTATTTTTGTGTAGAACTTTTCCGGGTGCTTCCCCGAGTAATTAATTTTCAAGTCCTTTATGGGCTCAAAAATATAGTCCCATATTGTTAATTTCGTTCTTGCCCACACCACAAAGCATCACATAATAAGTTATGTTTTACATATTTATATATGTAAATAACAAGAAGTAATTTATGGAAACACTTATCGGGGCTATTTTACTGGCAGTAGGAATCTTAGTATTTTATTTTTCAAAAGAAAGCAAGAAAGGCGACAAATATTATATGTACATGTTAATTATCAGTATTGTTTGCACTGTTCTTGGCGGATGGCTGGTGTTCCATAATATCACCAGAGAAATGATTATGAGGAAGATATATGGACTCATCATGCTCTTAGCTGGGGGATTTTTGGCTGTTCTTTTCCCGGGCGCGACAAGATACCAGAACAAGGACTTTGCAATTACAGGCATTCTTATCGGGCTCACTCTATTGTTTCTTGGGTTTTACTGGCTGTTTTTCTGATTCCGATAAAAAAACAAAAATTAATATACCTGCAGACAGAATAATCAGGTATGGGCAACTTTACTTTTTCAGATATGAAAAAAGCATGCAAGGTATATGAACCTAAGGGAAAGTACGCAGGAAAAATAATGTGCGCCCACCATGCAACCATGAAAACATTGCTTAATTACACCGGCGAACTCGGTTCTGTTGTCAATATGTACTATGCATTAACCTTTTCGCTTCTCAAGGAGGGCTTTCAGGTTCAGAAATTCAATGAGACTATGGAAATTTCATCAGTCCATCAGCAGTATTACCAGTTAGTCCACAGGCAGAAAGAAGAGCTTGAGGGAAAAATAAAAGCTGGCCTAGCATCAGTTTCCCAGGCAGTTGCAGATTATGAGCTTGCGCAACATGATTTAAGAGAATACAAAAAGTTTTTAGAACTGGATGAAAATGGGGAACCTGTTCTTGATGAAAAGACAAAGAAGCCAAAACTTACTACCAATGAACATACATTAAAAACTATATTTGTTCAGCAGGTTGACTATCACACAGGCGATGCTTCTGGCGGAGGCGGCGCGGGAAGATTAAGTATGGAATTTCTCAGGAACAATAACATAATGCCGACCATTGTTGATGATTTTATGGTAATGGACTCCAAAGATGACCTGAAAAAAGATAAGTTCAAAAACATTGCAACAGTTGAAAAAAATCTTCTGAAAACAAAATGGGATGCTTATAAAAAATGGGAAAAAATATTCCTTAAGGAAGTTCTGGAAAGATATGCAAGAATCCGACAGCTGGTTGCAGGAAGGGAAAAATCTATTGAAGAGTATCGCAACTGGTTAAAACCATACATAGCAAGACATAAGCTCCTAAAGGAGGGCCTGGAATCAAGTGATTCAAGGAAAAGTGCATTGACTTCCTTTATCAGTTCTTCGGGAAGGGCAACCTCATCAAATGCAATAAACCTTTGGATATGGATTGCCTTTAGCATAGTTGAGTTTTTCAAGGCAGACGGCGAAATGCTGGCGAAAAAACCTGTCGAAGCATACGACAAATATGCAAAGGAACTGATCTTTAACACGGAATGGGGGCTTAATGCAGATTACCCATGGATCACTGAAAAATGGGTCAAAAAAAAGATAAATGAGATATATGAAGACAAGTGGATGAAAAAAGACCAGCTGTATTATGTGTTTATAACTGTTGACCTCGACAGGACAAACATGAAGTCTGCTTCAGGCTCAGAACTTGAGGACGGCGATTTCAATGTTACATCCTATATGTTAACGCAAAATGCAATGCTTGTTAAACTTTTAGAGTTAAAGGCAAAACAGGAGGATTTTGAAAGAGATGTAAACGAGTTTCTTGGCATAACCAATGAAATGCCTGCAGAGTCGCCTGTAACAGAAAAAAAGAAAAATCCTCTTGAGCAGGTTGGCTCTTTTCTTTCATCTACAGGTTTATCTATGAAATTTTTCAAAACAGGTCCATACGAGCGGGATATGCAGGATAGGTTAACCAAATTTTATTTCAAACCCATGGCTGTTGATTATTATGGAAAAGTAACCAGCCTGCTGAAGGGCAGCATGAAAATCGGGGATTAAGTATATTATCTTAACTGATTAATTTATTCTATGAAACAACTAAACGAAGATTTCTTTAGGCAGCCAACCCTCAAAGTAGCAAAAGAACTCATTGGCAAAAAGATGTCTTTCAATGGGTGCTCGGGAATAATTGTTGAAACCGAGGCATACGAAGATGATGAGGCATCGCATGCATCAAGGAAAACCCCGCGTTCAATGATAATGCACGAAACTTACGGGAATGTTTATGTTTATTTTATATACGGAAATTACCACTGCCTTAATTTCACTACAAGAGAGAACGGCCCCGGCGCAGTTCTGATACGGGCTGTTGAACCAGCAGAGGGAATTGAAATTATGAAGCAGAGAAGAAAAACAGATGATGTTTCAAACCTTACGAACGGGCCCGGAAAATTGTGCCAGGCATTTGGAATAACAACTGCTATAAACAGGACAAGGATTGGAGAAAGTATAAAACTGGAAGATACTGGCTTGAAAAATCTGGAAATCATAAGTACAAGCAGAATAGGAATAAAAAAGGCAACGCATCTGGACTGGAGATTTTATCTGAAGGGCAGTGAGTTTGTGAGTAAGTAAGAATGGATTGATTTTTATGAAACATCAATTAATTGAGCAGGACTATATCCCCTTTGATAAATCCTGGATTATCAGGATGGGCGTGCTTGACCTTTTGAATGATTATAAAGACACCATTAGATTTCGTGGGCAACAGAAAGAACTAAGTGATGATTTGCAGGCGCTTTATCGCACATAGCTTGCATGGAAATTGTCAGATGAACCTGTTGATGTCGGCGAGTCAGGAACTCTCTACAGATTTCTTAAATTCGCATCATGGAAAAAGGAATTAAATAAAAAATTCATTTTGCATGGCTCGCTCAAAAAAAGAAAAATCTGCGATAATCCTGAAATAGTAAGCTATCCCCTAAAAGAACTTCTGAAACTGGATAACAGAACTTCGCAGTGGGCAAGCGCGGCAGTTCTTCTTGGCAGTGAAGAAAGAGTTGACAATCCGCCATACAAATTAAAACTTACCTATGAAGCAGTTGAGCACTGGCAGCAGCAACGGGATAAGGCCCGATGCTGGGAACTGCGTTATGACGAAACAATCCTGAGGCAGGCAGAAGCATTTCTTGAACTGCTTAACACTGGAAAAACTGAATTTATCCCAAAGCAGGCAGAAGACTACTGTTTTGCCCGCACACTCGGAATTGTAACGAAAGAAGAAGGCGAGAGCAGATGGCCCAGTCTCCGCAGTCATGAAAGCGACCGCATTTTGGAAATGGAGGGAGCATTAGATAACGCCGATCACGGCGTTGAAATCACATCAAAAGACCACAGGGTTGTGCAGGCAGTTGCAATGCACCGGAAAGCAAAAGGTAAAGAAATTAAAGTAAAATATCCTTTGTCTGTGAACAAAAGCTGGCCGCAGTTCTGGAAATTTTTGAATGATTCAGACCTAAAAAAGCCCTTCAACCCGCTTTGAACACACTTAACTCCTGCATATTCTCACATAAACCATTAATTATTTAAAATCTATTGTCGTTTTTTTATTATGCTTTTACATAAAATACAGGAAGGTCATGCAGATCTTGATGCATTAGGTATAATTATCTCTATTGGCAAAAAACAATGTTT
>DAOVKX010000021.1 GCA_030631505.1 Candidatus Nanohaloarchaea archaeon | reverse complement strand
GACAATGTCGGCGATAATGTCGGCGATGTGGCAGGGATGGGCTCTGACCTTTGCGAATCCTACTCCGGGGCAATCATCGCCTCAATAACTCTCGGCAGTGTAGCTATGGTAGGAGTTAAAAGCCAGATGATGGTTCTGCCTCTCGTACTCGCGGCAATAGGTATATTCGCTGCAATCATGGGAACCTTTTTTGTCAGGGCAAAAGGCAATGATATTTACGGCGCATTAAGAAAAGGAATATTCTCAGCAGCAATATTAATGGCAATTGCATCTTATTTTGTAATAAATCTTGTGCTCGGCCCAGGCAACACAGGAATATTCATTGCAATGCTTTCAGGCCTGGGTGCAGGAACCTTAATAGGATTGATTACTGAGTACTACACCTCAGGCAACAACAAGCCGACAAAATCAATTGCAGAATCATCAAAAAGCGGTGCGGGAATTACTATTATAAACGGCTTCTCTGTAGGCCTCCAGAGCACAGCGCTTCCTGTATTGGTTATCGGCTCCGCAATACTGATAGGACATCATTTCGCAGGGTTGTACGGGATTGCAATAGCTGCAGTAGGTATGGTTTCCACCCTAGGAATTACTTTGGCTATAGATGCCTATGGTCCTGTTGCAGACAACGCAGGAGGGATTGCCGAGATGGCAGGCCTCAGTAAAGAAGTGCGAAAAAGAACTGATTCTCTTGACGAAGTGGGAAACAGCACCGCAGCCATGGGTAAAGGGTTCGCCATAAGCGCAGCTTCAATGTCTGCTCTTATCTTAATTGTTGCCTACGCCCACACAGTAGGCCTGACAATAATAAACATGCTCAACCCTACAGTCATCATCGCAATATACATCGGAGGGATGCTCCCGTTCCTGTTCTGCTCCATAACATTGAAAGCAGTAGGAAAAGCAGCATTCAGCATTGTTGATGAAGTGAGAAGGCAGTTCAGGGAGATAAAGGGTCTAATGGAAGGCAAGGCAAAAGCGGATTATACCAAGTGCATAGACATAAGCACCAAAGCGGCATTAAGGGAAATGATGATTCCGGGACTGCTGGCAGTTGCATCCCCGATACTCATGGGTAAAATTTTAGGTGTGGAAGCTCTTGGAGGGATGCTTATCGGCTCTTTGGTCACAGGATTTCTTATGGCTGTGACAATGGCTAACTCCGGCGCTGCATGGGACAACGCAAAAAAATACATAGAAGCAGGCAATTTTGGAGGAAAAGGAACGCCAACGCACGCCGCAGCTGTAATCGGCGACACTGTCGGAGACCCATTCAAAGACACATCAGGACCCTCATTAAACATCTTAATCAATGTCATGGCGCTTACCGCATTAGTATTCGTGCCTTTGTTTATCTGATTCTATAAATAAAGTGAACACTTTACAGTAACATTCAGAAAATATATAGAAAATTAAAAGAGGGCCTATTTCATCCCTTTCTCATAAATCTTCATTGCCTGTTCTGCGCTTTTGCCGTCAATTGTCAGCGCTGAAATTGCATTGCACATTGCAACCGCTTCCTTTAAGCTCTTCTGGTGTATGTTCCGTCCTGTCGCATTGCCTATCGCACCGACCTCAAGTTGTGTACACAGTCTGTCCAGAAAAACTTTAACATCAGTGGAAGAGCCGCCGGCGCAGACAACCCCAGTTCTGGTTCCCGCAGACTTCACAGCTTCCCTGAAAATATCCTTTAACTTTTTTCCCTTCTGTTTTGGATAATTGACCTTTACAAAGTCTGCCCCAAGACACGCCGCAACTCCTGTTGCGCCTGCAATAAGATGAGGGTCTCTCTCATCCTTTATTGCAGCTCCCCGGGGATATATCCAGAGAACGCAGAGAAGCCCATTCCTGTGCGCCTCATAAGCAATCCTTGACGCCTCAGTCAGCATTTCATCTTCATACTCGCTCCCAAGATAAATTGTGTACCCAACAGCAGGAATTTTCAGGCCGGAATTCTTTTTGAATTCAACAACCTCATCAACATCAGAAATCTTCCCGCTATATGAATCTTTTTGATTGGCCTTTACAAGGTTCGTTTTTGAATTAAGTTTTACAAGATATAGAACTTTTTTATACGCCGGCCCGTACTTCGCAATAAGCCCTCTCTGTGTTGCAAACACGCCGATTCTTGCTTTATTTGCAATCCTGAAAAGATGCTCCGGCTCTTCATCATCAGAATGAATTCCTTTGCCAAAAAAATCATTATTAAGATGTTCCACTTTCTGGTCTCCTGCAAAGAGCATTAAATGGCCTGACCTGTGAGTCATCTCCAGATAATTCTTAACATATTCCCGCCTCTTGGCTCGTGGCACATCTCCTGGGACCATAACATCTTTTTCTTTTAATTTCATAATAACACCTCTCACCCATTAAACATTTTCTCAAGTTTTCTTATAACTCCTTTGCTGCCGATATAGACTGGAGTCCTATAGTCTATCTTTTCAGGCATAACTCCAAGCGCATTCTTATATCCATCACTCACCTTTCCGCCTGCCTGAGTTATTATAAAACCAAGAGGATTCACCTCGAACAGCAACCTGAGCTTTCCATGCTTATGCCCCCTGAATGCAGGATATGAAAACATACCTCCATATTTCAGGAGCTGGTGGACATCTGCCACAAACGAGCCGGAATACCTGAGTTTATACCCTTCTTTTTCAAGACCGGTTATGAACTTCCTGTGTTCGGGCAGCCAGTCTTTCTTAAGCGCCCCGCTGGCATATATTTTTCCTTCAGGCATTTTAACATTTTTCTCTATCATGACATATTCTCCCCCCTGGTTAAGAGCAAAAACATGAACGCCTTCCTTTACGGTTAAAGTAAGAACAGTCATAGGTCCGTACAGAATATACAGGGCAGCCCGCATATTTCTGCCTTTCTGCATGACATCTCCATTGTCATATATTCCAATAATAGTTCCAACAGCCAGATTTGTCTGCACAAGCGACGAGCCGTCAAGCGGGTCCATCACAACAGCATAATCTGCCATGGCTTTGGGAAATCTTATGACCTCTGCTTCCTCCTCAGAAGCAACAGCGCTTACAAGGCCAGACCTCCTAAAAACCCTAATGAGATGCTCATTGGACCACGTATCAAGGGCAATCTGCTCCTCGCCGTAAATGTTCTTTGTATCAACATATTTTTGATTGGAAATAAACGCCTTCCTTATCGGAACTCCCTGCGCCGCAATAAGTTCAATCAGCTCCTTTAACTTTTTCTCGCACTTGGTGCCATCAAGATACTGCTTTAATGTAGTCATAATATCTCCAGTAAAATATTAGCCCACCCGGTTTAAATATTTCTCATAAAAAGAAAGAAAAATAAAGGAGCTAAAAAGTAGAAAGAGTTGTAAAAATCTGATGCTTAAATATTTTCGTGGTTTCTGGAATAGCACAGGGAATTGTTGTTAAGTGAACTATCCTTCACGCACTTGAAGTAAAATTTATAATAAAGTGGCGGCCTATATAATTATGCTTAATTACCATATACATTATTTTAATTACTTACCGTTTTTGAAAAGACGGCTTAATGAAATATACATAGTTCATTCTATTGAGGGATTCGTTTTTTCCTTAATTGGCATTTTTGTCCCTGTTTATTTATTAACTTTGGGATATTCCATTTCCCAGGTTTTAATATTTTATATAATAAAACATTTAGCCGTTTGTGTCTTTTCATTTTTTGTCGGACACATCTCCAGTCATTTTGGTTTAAAACACACTATGTTAATGAGATTTCCTATTGTATTAATTTTTTTAATAATGCTTTATTCGCTGGATTCAATTGCTTTCCCCTTGAGTCTGATTGCATTATTAGGGGGTTTTCAAACTGCTTTGTATTGGGTTCCTTTACACTCTTTATTCGCCAGAAGTTCAAACAAGAATCACATGAGTTCTGATGTAAGTAAATTATATTATTTCCCAAAAATAGCCAGTATTATTGCTCCCTTAATTGGTGGCTTCATAATTATATTTTTCGGGTTTAACACCCTGTTCATTATTGCGATGTTGTTTTTGATTGTCTCATTAATCCCTCTTTTTTATACTTCTGAAATAAAACCTCATGTTAATTTTCAGGTTAAAGAAGGAACGAAGATTTTTAAAAAATATCCTAAATATTTTTTTGGTGTTGGTGTAAACCATTTAGGCGGCATGACAGAATCTGTTATCTGGCCTATTTTTGTATATTTAACTTTAGCAAATATTTTATCCGTTGGAATAGTTGGCACTTTATTAAGTATTGGCACGGTCTTATTTACTTTAATAATTGGCAAATTTTCTGATAGATTTGATAGAAAAAGTGTCATTAAAATCGGGGCAATATTTATGATTTTGATTTGGTTATCAAGGGTTTTTGCTAGTACGGAAATATCTATTTACGTACTTACAATCCTGGCAGGTTTCTTTACAATCCTGATTCTTGTTCCATTCACATCAATAACCTATAATCTTGCCAAAGGGGATAATATTGATGAATTTATAGTTTTTAGAGAAATACCTGTCGCTTTCGGGAGAGTGCTTATTTTATTGTTAGCTCTGGTATTAGTAACGAAGTTAGAGTTAACTTTTCTATTAGTGGGCATTTCTCATATCTTCTTTTTATTTTTCTAAGCGCGTTCCGGATGGCTCTTTGAAATCCTGCTTCCTTACCTTTACCATCACTCAATTCCTTAATTTTCTCCCGCACTTAGCGCCGTCAAGACACTGCCTTGAGGTAGTCATAATATCCTCAATAAAATATTATCCCGCCCAGTTTAAATATTTCCATACACATATTTAGTAAATCATGTTAACTCTGATTTGCTTACCAGATAATCAAAAAAGTCTTTATAGTCCTGAGTGAGCTTTGCAAATTTCTCATCCTTATCCGTATTGTGTAGAATCATCGCTATTACATCTTTTTCACCCTCACCCCCATAACGTAAATGTTTGTTATCAACTATCATAAAGTCATGTTCTATAGGTTTTGGTAACCTATAAAAGTTCAGTTTCTCGTGTTTATCCATTAATGTTTTCAACTTATCGTTTATTTCGTTCTCGGAATCAATTACAATGTTTACTTTAATGTCTTCGGATAATGCTCCTTCAAGAGCACCTATTACACTGTCGTTACAATAAAATCTGTCCTGTAGACCCGTAACAATGTCTATCTCCTTTTCAGCTTCCTTTAAAAGTTCAGAATAATCTTTTATTGCATCATCCGATTTACAGTTATACGAGAAATCTTTATATCCTGGAGTAAGCCTGGTGGCTGCCTCATTTAATAAAAAAACAGAAGCTAACCCTCCATAGAAAATACCTAAATAGATTAATGCCGCTCCCATCAGAAAGACCTCAAAAAACCCCACATTTCATTTAATTATCTCTTCTGTATATCTCTCCATAAAACCCTCATCAATTACTTGAGTGCCAAAATATATATTTCTGCAACTCATTTTTTCCTGCACAATAATATGACCGGAACTAATATTATGAACAGAACCAAATATGCGGAATATTTATTCTCTTTTAATTCTGTCTCAACACTGCGGGACAATGTCTTATCAAGCGCCCCGCCTTTTTTCCCATATTTAACTTCTGCCTTTATTACATAATCTCCTGCCGTAACCTCATAATTTCCCATTTGCCTTTCATACGTTTTCCACGCAGATTGAACTTCCTCCTCTGTTTGTTTTTTTATGTCGCCCTTAAAAGAAACTTCATTTATTTTGTTGTCATATTCATCAGAGATCTCCAAGACTATATTATAACTTAAGTCAACTGTACCTACATTCCTCAGTTTTAAATTAATAACCAACAATTCGCCAACACTTACAGGTTCAGCTTCCATTTCCTTAATCTCGAGTTTTTCTGCATACTCCAGTATTCTGAAATTCTTGGAAATCCTTTTCGTTTCTTCACCGCAACACTCAACCCTCACTATGGCTTTATAACTTCCATACTCAAGTGAACCTGAGTTATAAGAACTTGTCAGCAACTTTGACCGGTATGGTGGCAGAACAAACTTCTCTGACAAAGTATCAACAGGTTCTGCATTTGATAGCTCAATGATAACTGTTGAATCTGCATATGCATAATCTGTATTGTTAACAAATAATTCAAAAATCAAATCTTCTCCTTTCGCTGTGTCTTCCACCAAGAAATCCAGAAGTTCCAGTCCGTGGGCTCCATTAACAGAAATAATAATAAAGAAAATAAAAGAAACAATTGAAAATTTTGATTTATCCATATCAGTTAAATGAACACCAATCCTTATTAAAAATTGTTTCCGTCCTGTTAAACATAAAAGACTGCATATTCGATGGTCCATGATAATATTTTCCTTCCGATACACTGTCCCATATTTTATAGACAAAATAAAAATCGGGAGTTGTGGAGTCTATCGGCATCCAAGTACCATTGATTCTTGCAAAAACATACCTGTGTTCAAAACCATCTGCAACATAAGATGTTATCCCTTTTGCTTCCAGAAGAGACGATAATAACAACGACTTTCCGGAACAACTACCCCTCTTTTGATTCAGAACTTCTTCAACTCCAAGAAACTCCTCTGTTTTTTCGTTTTGAATATTTCTGTACACAAACTGGTGCAAAACATAAGCAGTATCCAGAGTATCTGTAGAATTAACAGTCAGTTCATCTGCAAAGTTTTCAACTTTAGAATTCAGCTCCAGAAATTTTCTTAAGTCAGGATAATCAATACAATACAAAGGACTGAATTCTTCGACATAAGAATTAAATTTTAAGGCAATATCCTTGTTATTTTCATCCCAGTATTCCCTGTATGTTTTCTGCGGTGCATCTATCACTTTTGCAGTTATCGGATTACTTTCACTTGTACGGCTTAGTTTATAATCTGTATCCAGATCGCCTGCCTCAGGAACTGGCAAAACAAGCATAGCTAAAATCAGGCAAGTCAGAACAACTGCTGATTTTTTTAAATTAGACATAATTTATTTAACCGCAGTAAATCATTAAAAAGTTGCTTATACTAAAAAGCGAGCGTAAAATCATCTGCTTTAGCTTACAGACACCTGCCTGTCTTTTACCTGCGTTTCTTCACACAGGAAGCTTTACTTCCTCATGCCTTAAAAACCTTTGGTTTTTTATGGTTTTAATCTACCCATAGAGATTTTACTATATCTCCAGAACATCCAGTTCTTCAAACTCTGACTTCTTCTTTGGTTTTTCTTTTTTCTTTTCAGTTTCCATCGGCGCAGTTTCTTCTTTCTTTTTTTCCTTGGGAACCTCAGCTGGCTTTTCTTTTTTCTCTGGCTCTGATTTTTCGACTTTCTTTTCCGGAACTTCTTTTGGCTTCTTAACTTCAACCTTCTTTTCGGCTGGTTTCTTTTTCATCACTGGTTTTGAGGCCTTCTTTGGCCTTATAGTTTCCGGCTTTTCTTTTTTCTTGGGCATAGCTTCTTTAATTTTCTTAGCCGGTTCTTTCTTTCTCACTGGCGGTTTTGCTGGTCTTTTTGGCTTTGTTTTCTTCCTGGCTTTTTCTTTTGGTTTGGATTCAGCTTTCTTCTTAACACGTAGTTTTGCAGGTTTCTTTGCTTTTTCTTTTAATTTAATCCTGGCTTTCTCCTTATCTGGTTTCTCAGGTTTTTTCAGTTTTACCCTGCTGATTCTTCCCAGTCTTTTAAGCAGGCCTCTTTGCTGGACATCTTCAACTTTCGCTTCATCTTTACGCAGATACGTCTTTTCTTTTTCCGGCTTTGTTATAACATAAAAGTTCTTTTTCCTCTCGCTTTCTGACAGTTTGAACGGGCTGTGAAGCAACGGCCTGAAGTTTATGAAATATGGTTTCCCATCATTGTACTGTGGATTCTGGAACATTCCGACTGCTGTTGGCATTCTCGATACATAACTTGAATAAGTTGCTCCGTATTTTGTCTTTACCCTGTTAATGTCCCCGCTGTATTTTGTTCTGAACTGCACTTCACTTGCTATGTTCCCGCGTATGGAACCTTTGAAGTCTGTAAGTATCTGCGATATCAAAAGTATGCCTATACCCCATTTCCTGAACTCACGGATTGCGCTCTCAAGAGCAAGATATGCTTTTCCGCCCCCGTACTTTGGCAGGAACCTGTGCACTTCCTCGCTTACTATTAATAATTCCAGTTTCCTGCTTTCTTTTGGGGATGACGCAAAGATGTTGTCTATAAAGCGTTTTGTAAATACATCTACATATTTCTGTTTGAGCTGGTTCAGGCACAATACAAGTATTTCTCCCTTTCGCGCCATTTTCATGAAATCCACATCAGTGTAAGGGTCGCGTATTTCCACAACCTTTCCGCCGAATTTTCTTCTGCTGCCTTTCGCCATGCCAAATTCCTTGTAGTGCCCAAGCATCTCTTTGTCCTTGCATTCCTTGACAAACCCGCTCCACTCCGCCGTTGGATCCAGAACAACAACAGGCACTTTTTTCTTAAGCACCTCTTCCACTATAACCATAGCGCTGACTGTTTTTCCTGAACCTGTTGCGCCGGCAACCAGAGTATGTTGCATCAGTTGTTCAACGCCGAAATACACTTTCTTTTTGGTTTCTGCAATTTTTCCAAGCCACGCAGAGCCCTTTACCTTTGGCAGTTTCTCAAGGTCTGGCAGCAGGAATTTAACCTTCTTTTTCAGTTCCTCAAACTCTTCTTCCCGCATTCTCCTTATAATCTTTAAAGCAATAAACGGTAATGAAGACAATAACAGGAATATTCCAAGATTCATAATCATCTGAATAAAGAGGTTGTTCATCAAACGTGTTTCTGCCGACTGTATTTGCGAAAGCAGAACATACAAATCAACGAGTTTTCCTTCCCTGATAAATAACTTGGAATGCTCAATCATATTCTCTATATCATTTATTTCACTTTCAAGTCCATCCCGGTCAAGAACCACAGGGATCTTGTTTAGTCTCTGCCTTATTTTCTTAAGCTCTAGTTCATGCTCTCTGATTTTATCCAGCATGATTTTGTAGTTCATGGAATACACTATAATTGATTTTGTTGACTTGCCTTCTGCATAAACTGCCTTGACCTTATATGTGTGCTCTCCTTCTGAGATAAGTATGTCAGGATGAATAACCACGCTTTCGTCTATAGTTCTGATTTCTGTCGCATAATCAAGCCCATCTATCTTTACTGTCACATCATGCAGGGAGATATTGCACAGGTTTATAAGAGTCAGGTTCAGATAGGTCTTTTTCTTCGCTTCAATTGTAAATTCTATGGGTTCAATAGTTAAACAATCCCCTTTTTCAAATAGAAACTGGGCAAGTTCAGAACTATAAACAACAAAATATGCAGTCCAGGAATCCTTGGAATCCGAGACATTTATGTTTACCACATTACGCATAACCGTAGAATCGCTCAGGTTGACCATAACTGTTGTCCCCCTGGAAACCTTTAAGTCACCGACAACCCTGTCATAATCCAAACTTATTTTATTGGTTGATGTCAGATTCATTGTAAGATTAGTTAAATCAACATCTCCTGTATTGTTAAGCGTGATTACAACAGACGCCCCGCCCTCCACAAGTTTGACATACACCGGAACTTCAATCTTAAGATTTTTGATTTTCTTTGGGGCTGCTCCGCCGCCTCCGCCGCCGCTTGAAGTAGTCGGAGTTGACGATCCCGGTTCAGATGGTTCTTCTTCTTCCTCATCCCTAAATACAAAGTTTATTGCGGCTGCTGAAACAGTAACGATATGCCCCCTTGACATAACATGGTCTGTGTTATTTTCTTCTGTCTCTTTTAGAATATCCGCTCTTGGCCTGAAAATCAGGAGATGGCTCCCATTTGACAAGGAAGATGTTGGAGTTATAGTTACATTAAAATCAAATGATGTATTTGCCCTCACCAAAGTTGCATTATACGGGTTAAAAGTAACATAAGAACTTAGATAATCAGAGCTTGCTGTTACTTCAAAAGTAACATTTAAATCATAAGGATAATCATTCCTAAGAGTAAATACGCTCGTGTTTGAACTGCTCACATTTAACGCCTTTTCAAAATTTCTGAAAGAAGGATAAATGCTAACTGCCTGTATTAAAGTGCACAATAAGCAGATTGAAGCCAATGCCGCCAACAAAATTGTTTTTGATTTTGTATTCATTATTTCACCTAAGGAGTTACATAAAATCCTTGAGAGAAGCATACATTAATGGTTATATCATCATATGTAGTCAACATTATCTTACCTGTGTAATTTTTTGAGATTAATCCTGCATTTGTTCTCACCCTGAAATCAAAACCTGTTACAGATTGGTCTACGCCAAGGTCATTTATTATACACAATTCCCGATCGTCTTTATGTGAGTCCGCATCTGTATCGCTTCCATCAGGTATGTTTTTCCATCCAACGCCGGGAATGTAAATCTGGAGATTGCCATCATCCTCAGCCACATCAATATAACTTGTTAAATCACCAAAATCTTCAGCCGCTATCAGCACATCAACAGAAGTGCTGCCCTTGTTCTTAAATGAAAATGTTTCTGTTATATTGTTCCCATTAATATTTGTATCATATCCTTCATCAACACCGCCATAAGTGCCATTGTAACTATACCAGCCGTCATCCAACGACACAGGACCAATCTGGAAAATATTGTCATTCTCTTCAGCATTGCCCTCATCTTCAAACATTATGCCATTAGCCTCCACTATTATCGTAATGGAAACAGGAAGCTCTGTAACTTTCCCGGATGGCTTAAATTCATATTTCATACCCGCAACTAACAGGATCAAAATCAAAACTGCAGGGATAACAAACTCAATCATCCTGTTCATTTTCTTTCTCTTTGATAACATTTAATCCTCTTTTTCTTTTCTTCATTTTCAAGTAAAACACAAGTGCTATGATTATTATAAGCACAATAAGAATGTTATGTTTTTTGCTTAAGTCAAATATTGCAAGACCCGTAGGCATCAAATATTTATCAATTGATTTTGATTTTGTTGTTTTGGATATTTCTGTGGATTTGTCAAAACCTGCATAATCCCCTATGTCCTCATCTTCAACTGTTTTTACATAGTTTATATCAGTAATAACATCAACGGTTCCGGGCTCTCCTGCTACAGTAATCCCTTCCTTAACGCTGTCATTGTCTAACTCGGTATCAACAACAGGTTCCTGGCCTTTTTCTGTCGGAACCACAGTAAAGTAAGATGTTTCGGTATTTGTTTTCTTATTATCAAACATTACATAAGCAATTGCTTTGTAAGTCCCCTCATCCAGAGACGTGCTGTATTTGACCTTCATCGACAATGACTCAGAAGAAGCTGTTTTATAATGCGTCCGCCCCCTCACAGAGTCAACAGTTATGCCATACCTTACTATATCAATAAAGGGAACTACATCCTCTGCCCTGACGTTCCCTGTATTTTTTACAGAGAGTTCAAATAAAAACGCATTTTCGCTGACATTTTCTATATTAAAATTTCTTAGCTCCAGCTTTTTGTTTACCTCTCCCGGAAGACTGAATTTTATTTCTATGACTGTTACTGCTTTCAAAACAACGCCAGAACCTGACTTAATAACATCAGGTAAAATTGTTATGCTATGCTCTCCAGGATTAAGTCCTTTTCTTGGCACTTTCAATTCAACATTAATTTCCTTTCTCTCAAAAGGTTTAAGAACAATTTCTGACGGAAACTCAACATAATTTCCTAAGTATGATGAGCTTGGCGCCAATGAAAACTGTAGTGTTTGGTTCTTATCCTTGTCATTCTCCATTAAAACATTGAACTCATAATTTTTGCCTAACTCAATTTCCCCTGCATACGTTACCGGAGGCGATACAACAAAAGCGGACGCATGACTATTTAGATTAAACAAAACTGCAAAAAACACTGCGATTAAAATTTTGTTTTTCGTTAAACTCATCTTTTAACAACACCTTTATTTTTTAAATTTTACACTTATTTGGTACTTATTCTTCATTATTTAGACTCTCTTCCATTTTTTAGGTATAGTAAATCGCACTTTGTTCAAATTTTGTAGTTTTTGACTATGTTTTTGTTACCTATTCAATTCTTATTATTTTTCATAACGCAACAACCATTTCCAAAGCGGGATAAATTTTATCCCGTCTTTTTTCTGCTCTGTATCCTTTGTCAATATAATCAGTTCTTTAACTTTTGACTTGAACCCATCTTTAAACTCGTTTAGCGCTTTCAATTCTCTTTCGTTTATTTCATCAGAGTATGTCACGTTTATTGCTGTAAGTGTCTGGTCCTTGTTTTTTATTATGAAATCAACTTCCCCTTTATTCTTCCAATAATAAACGTCTTTGTCTCTTCTTTTTAATTCAATAAAAACAAGATTTTCCGCTAATTTTCCTTCATCCTTTGAAAATTTGAAACTGACTGCATTCCTTAGCCCATTGTCTATGCAGTAAATTTTTTTGTTGTTCCTGCTCTGTGTTTTTAATGAATAACTAAAAAGAGGAGTTTCAAATAATATTTTTGCTTCTTCTGCATAATAGAAATACTCTTTCAATGTTGTAAAGTCAACTTTCAACAATTCACTCAACGTTTTATAAGAATAAAGACCTGTAAAATTAGAACATAAATAGTAAATTAATTCTCTTAGAATTTTAGTGTGTCTTATGTTGTATAACAGCAGAATGTCTTTGTAAACAATGCTTTCATAATAAGTTCTTAGATGCTCTCTTTTTAGCGTATTGTTTTTTTGGAGGGCAACTCTTGGAAATCCGCCCTCTGACAAATAGTTTTTAAGATTATTCATTATTTTATTTTTATTTGAAACCAGCCACAATCTATCCCTAAAAGTTTTTAAACCATTAAAAAAAAGATATTCTGAAAAGTCAAGTGGAAAAACAGGCACTTTAAGGTACCTTCCGCTAATTAAAGTTGCCAGTTTGCTGTCCAGCAGATAAGATGAAGAACCTGAAACTATTAACTGAGGTTCTTTGCTGTCATAAATCGTTTTAGCATATCTTTCCCAGCCCTTAATATTTTGCACTTCATCAAATACAAGATATGTATTTTTATCGCTGCAAACGTCCTGACGATAGGTATTTAAAATACTTTTAATTGGGTTCTCAAGATTCGCTAAATCGGGCACATCAAAGTTGACAAAAAGTATCTTTTTTGGCTCTATTTTTTGATTATATATTAAGTCATGAATTATCTGGAATAAGAGTGTCGTCTTTCCGGACCTCCTGACACCATTTAAAATAACAATCTCTTTTGTTGTCAGATACTTTTTTATTTTTGAAAGATATTCCTCCCTAACTAAACCAATTTCAAATTCTTTTCCTTCCCACCAAGGATTTAATTTTTCCAGTATTTCTAACAGTTGCGTCATTTACATCACTTATTTAATTAGATTATAATCATATATAAAGTTATGTTTCTATTGATTATAATCTAACTATATCTTGTAACATTAATCAACCTTTGCATCAAGGCGTAAAGTAATCTCCCTCCTCTTCAGGGCCACATTTGTTGGTTGAATACGCAACAAAAGTTACTGTCGCGCTGTAGGTTGCTGACTTGACTCCAAAAGGTACTCTTAGCTGGAAGTCAATGTCGCTTATGTTGGTGTTTGAAGGCACGTCGCATGCTATTGCCAGCCCATATACTGTTCCATCATGAACAGCACTTGACATATTAAACCATTTTGTTCCGTTGTATATCTGCATATTGTCTGTGCCATTTACTCCCCACGCTGACTGGTCCTGACATGCAGTAATATCATTATCATCGTTGGCATCTTTGCTTGAACACACCAAAAATGTTCCGTAATTGCTGTTATGATAATCCCCTGAAACATAGGCAAGCACATCAACAGTCCCCGCGCCGTTATTCTCAATGGTAAAGTTGTCAGTATTTCCATCGTATGCATCACTTGCCTTGCTGTTATCGCATGAGCCATCTGCCTGCGCATAGCAGTAATAGCTGAAGTCAACGGGGATGCTGGTCAGCGACCACTGCGTATCTGTCTCGTTAGTGGTTTCAAACACATCAATGCTTGCAGTTGTATAAACAGTTAATGTATAATTGGAAGTATCAAACGCCCAGTTTCCTGCCGCATCCGAGCAGTTCACGTTCCACACATAAAGGCCTTCAGGTATATTGTCAACAGTTATAAAGTTGGACGAGCCATTTGCAACAGCAGAAGCATTTGTCTCATTGACGCTCCATGTCCCGGAGAAATTAGCCCACAAAGCGCATCCTGTTATTGATGTCAAAGATTCATTGACTTCATACTGGAACACGGCAGTTGAGCTATCGTTGATGTTGTTGTCCGGTGGAGTCAGCAAATCAACTGTCGGCGCAGTTGTATCAACAGTGAAGTAAGTGATGTTATAGCCGATATATCCTAAAGTGTCATAATTCCATACTTCTAATATTTTGGTTCCGTCTGAACCGCTGAATGTAAGTAAAGTGTTGTTGTTGTCTGTTGTGTAAT
>DAOVKX010000019.1 GCA_030631505.1 Candidatus Nanohaloarchaea archaeon | reverse complement strand
CATAAAATATAAACAGTCAGGAATCTAAATAAAGTTTGTGTTATCATCAAAAAAACGTAAGAGTGTCTTTTAAACATGGCAAGAATCAAGAGAGTATAAATGCCAGAGGTTTAGTCCCGATTTTTAGACATAGTAGAACGCATCAAAACGAACAAAATGCGATTTATCCTCATGGCAAAACGGGATTATCATTCAAATTTTGTAGTTTTCGGCTATAGTTATTTAAATTTAAAATACAATATTCTATAATTCTGCTTTTGGTGCTAAAAATGAGAATCAATGTTGGAACGAAAAAATATTGTTCTGTTTGCAAAAAAGAAACAAATCACATAAAGAATAAGGACAAGGAAGTCTGCGAAGAGTGCTTTATCTCAAACATTATCTGGGGATAATTACTTTTTCTTGATGGTCTCAAATGCCTTAAGGATTTCTAATGGAACTGCAAACACAACAGTATTGCTCTGGTCACTGCTCAGGTCATTTAACGTATTCAGGGTTCTAAGATGAAGTGCTCCCGGCGATGTAGCCAGTGTTTTGGCCGCCTTTGCAAGATTTGTTGATGCTATAACCTCTCCACCTGCTTTGATTATCACAGCCCTTTTTTCACGTTCTGCCTCTGCTTCTTTGCCTATAACCCTCTTTAATCCTTCAGGAAGTTCAACATGCTTTAGCTCAACAGAATCCACTTTTATCCCCCAGGGGTCTGTTGCCTTATCTACAATCTCCTTTATCCTTTTTGAAACAGAGTCCCTGCTGCTAAGCAGTTGGTCTAAACTGACCTCGCCAACAACATCCCTCATTGTGGTTTGCGCCAGTTGGGAAACTGCATAACCATAATGTTCTACCTCAATAATTGCTTTCTTGACATCCGAGACTTTGTAATACAGCACAGCATTTACTTTTATGGAGACATTATCCTTGGTTATGGCATCCTGATCAGGAACATCAATAGCCTTAATCCTCACATCAACTTTAGTCATGGTTTGTATAATTGGTATTATAAATCTCAGGCCCGGTTCCATTGTGCCTGAGAACCTCCCTAAAGTAAACTTGACACCGCGTTCATACTCATATATAACCCTTACAGCTGACAAAAGCAGGGGCATAACAAAGAAAACAAACAGAAATATTAACCAAAGCACACGAACACCCCATAAAACATTTCATTTACTCGTTTATAAACTTATGTATAAAAATAAGCTTATGTTCCAAAAATGTTTCGACATGCTCAACGGTGATTTATGATGTTTTCGAATATGCTTCAGAATCAAAGATTCTTCAATATTGAGGGACACAGAAAGAATAAACAAACTGAACCAATAAATCACTATCCATCAATATATGGAAAAGACGCCTTGCTCAAATGTTTATGTCTTTTAGTATATATTCTCAACGGTGATTTATGATGTTTTCGAATATGCCTAAAATTTTGTCGTATAAGAAAATTCTGGATAAGGCATTCCGCAAAGCCCGGATGGGCGCTATGAATGTCAGCGCTAAAGACAAAAGAGTGGAAAAAAGAAGAAAAGAGCTTAAGCGAGTGGAAATAACTACTTATGTTATCCAGGACTACCTTAAAAAAATTCTCGAAAGAACGCCAAGTATTAACGGGTTGGATAATTTTTATTATGAGCTGATTGGCCTGATTGTCAACAGAGAGCAGATGAAAAAGTCACTTGGCGCTGTTAATTGGGCTATGGGCCAAACAGGAAGATTAACAGAAATATATAAGAGAAAACTGAAAGGTGCTCAGTTAAAAGACATGGCAAGGATTCGAAAAGAGCATTACGGCAGGGTAAGTTCAATCTTAAAACAAATTAACTCAGACCTCTTATTTCTGGATGACTGCAGGCGAAGCTTAAGGAATCTGGCAAAGGTCAAAGACATGGAAACAATTGTTATTGCGGGATTTCCAAACATCGGCAAGTCAAGCATCCTGAAGCACCTTACAGGCGCATTGCCTGAAGTGCAGCCATATCCATTCACAACGCAAAATCTCATGCTCGGATACATAGAGGACTTACTGCAGTTCATTGATGCCCCAGGAATTCTGGACAGGGATTTAAAACTCAGAAACAAAATTGAACTGAAAGCAGTCCTGGCATTAAAATACCTTGCAGATAAAATCCTGTTTGTTTTCGATTTGTCCGAAACCTGCGGCTACTCAGCGCATGAACAGTTAAATCTGTACAACGAGATAAAAGAGAGTTTTGACATTCCAATAATAGTTTGTATAAATAAAATTGACATAACTGATAAAGAAAGATTACGGGAGTTAAAAAAGAAGATAAAAAAAGAAAAATTCTTTGAATTGTCCTGTGCAAAAAAAGAGGGATTTGATAAATTAAAGAAATTCCTGTTAAAGGGTGCTTATTTAAACGAAGAAAAAATTAAGAGTTTTCGTGATATTGGCGCATAAGTTTCTCAAATTTTTCGCGTGTGAAACCCCATTTTTCAGCCATCTCCTCGATCCCTCTTTTAATTTCAGGATGTTCTTCATGCCATACTTCCACAGATTCTTTAATTAAATCAGCTATTTTCATTTCGTTGTATCTTTTTACAGAATCAACAAGTTCATTAAATAAATCTTTTCCTAAACTAGTTCTTAACTCTCCCTCTAAATCTATAGCTTCAATATAATTTTTACCATATTCTGTACCGACAAGATCATGGTGATATAATGAGACTATATCATTCAACAAATCCCTATCAGTTGGCCCCCTCAAATGGTGCATAAATTTGTAACCGCTAGTTAAACAATGTGTTTCAAATATTTTTTTATCCAACAAGTAGAACATCCTTTGAAATCTCGTAGTAAAGCGCTCAAGGTCAAGATAAGACTCAAGAGTATCGGTAGGAGGTCTTACATCTTCAGAAATGTGACATAAGTATAAAAGAAGGTCTCTTCTTGTTCGTTCAGAAATGGTTTGAAGTTTAATATCTCCTAATAATTCGATATGTTGATTAAACATTTATCACACAGATAATAAATAGAAAACAATATATAAATCCTTTTATAATGTTACTATAGTGAGCAAAATGGCTGAAAGAAAAAGAAGAGTATGGGATAGTTTGTGGGATATGGAACGGTATATAGACCATATGAGGAACTCATTTGAAGCAGTGCCATTCCCCAATTTGACAAACCGGCTTCCTGCAGACATAGGAGAAACAAACGTAGATATTATTGTTACAGTAGATATACCTGGTGTTGAAAAAAGCGATATTAACATAAAAGCAACGCCCAACAGAATAGAGATTTCCGCAGAAGCCAAGGAAGAAAAACATGAAGAAGGAAAAGCGTTTTACAGAAGAGAAAGGCGGGAGAGGCACTTCTACCGGACTTTAACACTGCCAACAGAAGTTCTTGTTGACGATGCACGGGCAAAGTACAGGAACGGCATATTAACGATAATACTCCCGAAAAAAGAAGTCAAAAAAGCAAAGAACCTTGAAGTTGAGTAATCTCACTTTTCATTTCTTTTTTCTTTTGTTCCTGTTATATCCAATTTTAAAGGCCGTGGTTCATATCTGTCCAGAATCTGCTCTTCAAGATCCGCTTTCAGTTCCTTTACATGGCCTTCCTTTATTTTCCTGATTTGTGTCTCGGTCCTTTTGTGCTTGTTAAACAAACTGTAAACATAATCTTTTACCTTGTCCCTGCTAAGTCTTTTCGGCAGTATGACATAATCAGCTCCTTTATTGTAAAAGAACAACGCCTGTTCAAGCGCATTGGCCGTAAGGATAACAGGAACTTCTTTGTTTAGCACCTTTGCCTGTTCTAAAAGAAACATATTATACTCAAAATTGGGCACTGTGGATATAATCAGCTTCGCCCTGTCAACATTAACCCTGTCCAGAGTCTCCAGGTTGTCAAGATTTCCATAAATGCAGGGAACTTTTTCGTTCATCAATGTTTTTATTATGTCAGGATTATAATCAACAACGATTATATTTTTCTTCAATTTTTGAGCCGCGTCCACAATGCCGGAACCAATCCTGTGCGCCCCCCATAGAATTATATGGTTCTCCAAGCCCTTTTTCTCCGGCTCATGGCCCAGCTCCACCTGTCTGTTAAGTATGTTGACTTTCCTGAAAATAATTAAATATTTGGAGAAAAATGAAAACAGCGCATTTCTGAACCTGATAACATAAGTGGACAAGGACATTGTGAAAACTGCCAGCACCACAGTCATCGAAAATATTTCCATCGGAATCGCGCCAATCAGCAGCCCCTGCAATGCAATTATCAGTGAAAACTCACTGATTTGACCGAGACTGGTTGAAGCAAAGAAAGAAGTTCTTTGCTCGTATCCAAAGAACGTTGATGTAGTGAAAATTATGAGCGGTTTGATTAATAAAGCAATCAAAGCAAGAGCGATAAGGGGCTTCATGTAAACAGTAAGGATGCTAAAACTGGTTATCTGCATTCCAAGTGAAACAAAAAACAAAGTTGCAAAAAAATCTCTCAGGGACCCCACCCTGTTTATTATTTCAAGGTCATAAGGATACGCCGCCAAACTCAAACCCGCAATAAACGCGCCTATTGCAATAGAGTACCCTGCAGCATGAGCAATGCCCGCAAAAATAAAACATACAGACAAGGATGACAGGTACAGCAACTCCGGGGTTTTAACAACAGAGTCGAACAAGACAGGATATATATACTTCTTGGCTACAATAGCGGCAATAAAAAGCCCGAATCCGCCGATAAAAGTCGGCAGTAAATGAGCAACACTGAACTCGCTCAGGTTCATTAGAATTGACAGGGCAACAATCGCAAAAATATCCTGGACAAGCAGAAACCCAAGAACTATCTTGCCATGCAATGTATCAAGCATGTTCTCATCAGAAAAATACTTTACAACAACCATAGTGCTGCTGAATGTCAGAATCAGACCAAGGTAAAGCGCCTGTATCTGGCTGAACCCAAAATAAAGCGCAGTGAAAAATGTCAATCCCAAAATTAAAACTATCTGTGTCATGCCGCCGAAAAACGATACAAGCTTGACATCCTTTAACCTCTGAAAATCAATCTCCATACCCACAATAAACAGCAGAAAAGCAATCCCTAATTCGGACAGTATTGTAATTATCTCTGTATTTGTTATCCACCCAAACCCGACAGGGCCAAGAATCAATCCCGCTATAGTGTAAGCCGGAACAAGCGGCTGTCTGAACAGATGCGCAAAATACGCCAGAACTGTGGAAACAAGGATTATCAGGCCAATATCAAACAAGAGAAGTTCACTCGACATAAAGATACTATTTGATTTCGGGTATATAAAAATTATAAATATTGGTTTGTTGTAAACTTAAAGGGGCTTAAAAAATTAAAATCGAGAATTTTGAACTTCGTTAATCAAAACAGAGATGGGAACTTTCTGTTCTTTTGAAACGAGAGTAACAATATTCTTCTCTATTTTTTCTTCTATTTCAGAGGGGCTTAAAAAATTAAATAGCTCCTTTTCCAATAATCGTATGTCATTTTCAGCATATGTTTTTGCCCAATTAGCTTCACGGACTTTTTGTATAATTAATTTCTGTTTGTATAAATCTAAAATTAGAGCAATATATATTCTTGGTTTATCTCTCAAATAAGTTCCAATACTCTTAGGCGTTATTGAATAAACCTCATTTAAAACTTCATCTCTAAGCATCCCTATGTATTGTTCTCTTACTTGTTTCATAGCGTGTCCATCTCCAAATAACCCTTTAACACTCATATTTACAGACTCCACTATATCATTAGGTTTATGTGTTTCACACCACCCCATAAAATTCTTATTTCTATAATCTTCATAATCCACCAAGCGTATTTCTTTAGCACCTCCGCCACGTTTCCAATTTTTTACCCACCCATCACAAACTAAAGACCATATTGGGAATAGATAGGAATATTTTGAATATTCATCTCCTGAGAATACAAGGGGGACACCAGTACAAAAAACTTTACCATTTGTGACTTGTTTAAAGAGAAAAATTTTCTCACATAATAGTCTAAATGATGGAAATCTTCCATAATGCACACCATAAAATACAGCTAAAATATCAAAGTTTTCAGATTGTTTAATAACTTTCTTAATCATCTGCGGTGTTGCTTTATATGATATTTCCAATATTATTTCTTTATTATATCTGGTTTTTATTTTACCTGCCAATTCAATTTTTATGTTTAAATCATATTCATTCTCATCCTTGAAGTATGGCAAAATAATGAAATCACTATTAGTGTCTATTTGTTTTTTGATAGAAGAAACCAGTTCTTCTTTTGAGAATGGAGTAGTAGAACAATCCACATAATTAATTATAGCCATATTTTTCTCAACTTCTTTATTAAATGAGATAAATCCTTTTTTTTCATCATATTTGTTGAAATATATCTTATTTTCTACATAGTCCAAATTCATTTCTGATAAATCTTTATTCCTAAACATTCTTGATGGTAAATTAATAATTTTTCCGCTTTTAAGTTTCAGTTCGCTTTTCATCTTTATACCCCATTACGTAATCCTTTAGATATGTAATTAAATAATTTATGATACTCTTCTACTTTCATTTTCTTTAATGTGCTACTGTATCTTTGAACTGTAACTCTATGAACACCTAATTTCCTTGCTAACTCAACATTATTAAACCCTTGTGCACTCCAAAAAAATAAATTTTTTAATAAAATGATGTTTAACGAACGTTCTTTACAAATATTACTTATTTCTTCTTTCTCCTTTAGACTACTTAATAATTCTCCCATGCTACTATGTGTAACATTAAAGTTTAAATAGTTATCGTTTTTTTCTATCATTTAACTCGCTCTTTCCTTATTACTTCGTTCAGAACAATCGGTGTTTCTCTTTCCAGTGTGTCTTTTGCATCTTGGTTAAATGGAACAAATATAAGCTCTGTACCTTCACTCCAACCTTTTAGATTCATTATTTCAGAAGGGATTGTAATTCGGTTATTTTTGGCTATTTTTACCATTTATTACCACATTCAACTTATTATAGTATATAATTGGTAAAAATAGTATTTAAGCTTTATTTTTTAAGAACTTCTTAATCATGTCTTTCATCACTTCGCTAATTTAATCAATTCCAACCACTTATTCTCAGAATTTAATTTCAATTCAGAAACAGCCAGCTCATAAAGGCATTTCTTAATTGCCTGATGCTTGGTTATGAAATTGTAGTATATCTCAATTCCTTTCATTATGCTTTTGCACTTAAAGTTGTCGCTTATTAGTAATCCCTTTAAGTTTATATACTAAAGGGTACATAGTTATTGTATGCCAGAAATAATGCTAAAAGGTTACAAATGCTCAAGATGTGGACATACTTGGATACCGAGAGATGGAAACGATAAACCTATAGTTTGTCCTAAATGCAAAAGCCCCTATTGGGATAAACTAAAAACTATATTTAATAAAAAAAGGTAGAAAAAAATGGAAAAAATTAAAATTGTTGAATTATTCGCCGGAGTTGGTGGGTTTCGAATTGGATTAACCAATGCTTCTGAAAAATTTGAAATGGTTTGGAGTAATCAATGGGAGCCAAAAACAAAAAGTCAAGAAGCCTCTGAAATTTATATAAAAAGATTTGGAGAAGAAAACCACTCAAATAAGGATATCGCAAAAGTTTCTATTGATGAACTCCCCGAACACAATATTTTAGTTGGTGGTTTTCCATGTCAAGATTATTCTGTGGCTAAATGTTTAAGTCAATCAAAAGGAATTACTGGAAAAAAAGGAGTTTTATGGTGGGAAATCCATAGAATTTTAAGAGATAATAAAAATAAACCAGAATTTATTTTATTAGAAAATGTTGATAGATTATTGAGTTCTCCAGCAAGTCAGAGGGGGAGAGATTTTGCAATTATTTTATCATCATTATCTAATTTAGGTTATATTGTGGAATGGAGAATAATTAATGCAGCAGATTACGGGATGCCTCAAAGAAGAAGAAGAATTTTTATTATGGGATACCATAAAAAATCATCAATATATAAAGAAATTAAAAAAGATAATTCTGAGAAATGGATTTTTAATAATGGAACTTTAGCAAAAGCATTTGGCATAAATATAAATAAAATCTTTTTCAAAAAAAAATTCAACATAGATGGAAACTTAATTGAAGTTACAAATAATTTCAACAAAAAAGGAAAATTTAGTCCATTTCAAAATTGTGGTATTATAATTGATAGAAAGATATTTACTGCAAAAGTTTTTCCAGATTATGATGGAGAGAGAATTACTTTGGGAGATATTGTATTACCTGAAGAAAAAATACCTGAAGAATTTTTTGTGAATGGAGAATATGAAAAATGGGAATATCTTAAGGGTGCAAAAAGAGAAAAACGATTTAACAAAAGTCGAAATTTTTATTATAATTATAATGAAGGTGCAATGATTTTCCCCGATTCATTAGATAAGCCTTCCAGAACAATAATTACTGGAGAAGGTGGTTCTACACCTTCAAGATTTAAGCATGTAGTAAAAACTGAAAATGGGAGATTGAGAAGATTAATGCCTTTAGAACTTGAAAGATTAAATATGTTTCCCGACAACCATACAAAAGGTTGCACAAATATAAAAAGAGCTTTTCTTATGGGAAATGCTTTAGTTATTGGAGTTATAGAAAGAATTGGAAAAGAACTTTCTTTAAAATTAGATTAATTTTTATTAAACTAAATCTGGAAATATTTTAAATGCCTTTGAATTTGATATAGATGAAATTCCAACAGGCGGTCTTGCAAAAGAACCAGCAAATGAGAAAAATGATTCTCTCTCTAAAAGAACTGCAATAAGTCTTACATATGTGAGAAGATTATTTCTTTTCCCGGTTCCATTCTTAAAATTGTCATTATAACCCAAAGTGTGATATTTAACATCTTCATTGAGAGAAATTATTTCCAACATTGCTAAAAAAACTTTTATCGGGATATCTTTGACTAGTGGGCATTTATCTTCTAAGATTTTTAAGCCCTCTTCAGAGATATTTAATCTTACCTTTCCCTCTTCATTATTTTTATATTCTAACATATAAGCCATCCTAAAAAGTATAGTTCCTAATATTTCAAGTGCCCGTTCATCTTTTATTGAATGAATCATCTCAAAGATATTATCAAATCCTAATTTATTTTCATGAATTTCTCCATCTTTTATAAGCGTCGGAGTCATGTCGTTAGGATTATTTCCCTTTGTTCTATCTTTATACGTACATCGATTATATTCTATAGGAGACTCTTTTCCAGGTTTTTTAAGAACTATTTTATAATTAGAATATTCATACATAAGATAGGATTTTTTATCTGAAAGTGTTCCACCTTTCCATGAAATAGCTTCTTCATAAGCTCGTTTCCTTAATTCTGAAGAATTGGTTGCTATTCTTCTTCTCTTTTCTTCATCTATTCTCAAGGCTTTAATTTTCATTTTATAATTAGATTTTTTCATAAAGATATTTTATAATTTTTTATTTATAAAGCCCCGTTAACTTTACAACACACTTAACGACCCAATTATTATCTTTTTAATCCTCTTTTTTGAGGATTAGGCATAACAACATTACCAAAAACCCTCAATCTCACCCGACATAATCAATGTCATTGGAAACTGACAGCTCTTTTGTTGTGCTGACTCTTTTTTTGTATTCCTCAACGTCGTTTCCTCTTATAGAAGGCTTTACTCGTTCAAGGGAGTTTTCAAAATCCTTTTTTGTAACTTTCTTTGATTTTATATCCTTCCTTAAAGCATTTATTGCCGCCTCCCTGCAGACAGATTCGATGTCTGCCCCGACATAATTTTCTGTTTTTGAAACAAGGTTGTCTATGTTTACACCTTTATCCAATGGCATATCTTTGGTGTAGATTTCAAATATTTTCTTCCTTGTCTTTTTGTCAGGAACAGGAACATAAAGATGCCTGTCAAATCGGCCGGGTCTCAAAAGCGACGGGTCTATTATGTCAGGCCGGTTTGTCGCCGCAATGACAACAACACCACTCAAACCGGTTAATCCATCCAGCTCACTCAAAATCTGGTTAACCACACGGTCTGCAGACCCTGAATCATGAGAGTGTCCTCTTTTAGGTGCCACAGCATCAATCTCATCGATAAACACAATTGAAGGCGCTACCTGCCTTGCTCTCTTGAAAACCTCCCTTACTCTTTTTTCTGATTCGCCGACCCACTTGGAAAACACCTCGGAGCCGGTTATAGCTATAAAATTGGATTTGCTTTCATTTGCAACAGCTCTCGCAAGTAAAGTCTTGCCTGTCCCTGGCAGGCCGTAAAGCAGAATGCCCTTGGGCGGCGTTATGCCCATCCGCTTAAATGCATCAGGATGTTTCAATGGCCATTCAACCATTTCCTTCAGGTACTGCTTGGCTTCGTCAAGTCCACCGATGTCATCCCAGTTAAGTTTTGGAATTTCAACAAGAACCTCTCTCATCGCAGACGGCTCAACAACCAAAAGAGCGTTCTTAAAATCCTTGTTTGTCACTTCCAGTTTTTCCAGAACTTCCCGCGGTATCTTCTCATCCTTCAGGTTTATATCCGGCAGAATCCTCCTCAAAGAGCTCATTGCAGCTTCCCTTGCCAGAGCTGACAAATCAGCGCCGACAAACCCGTGGGTTATTTCAGCAAGACCGTCAACATCAACATCTTTTCCAAGAGGCATCCCTCTCATATGTATCTGCAAAATTTCCTTCCTTCCTCTCCTGCTCGGAACATTTATCTCTATTTCCCGGTCAAACCTTCCCGGTCGCCTCAGTGCAGGGTCTATTGAATTTGGTATGTTTGTTGCGGCAATGACTATCACATCACCTCTTGCCTGCAGGCCATCCATCACAGCAAGCAGTTGCGCGACAACTCTTCTTTCAACTTCCCCGGTAACATTCTCCCGTTTCGGAGCCAGCGCATCAATCTCATCTATAAAGATTATTGAGGGCGCATTTTCCTGCGCTTCCTTGAAAATGTTCCTTAGATTTTCCTCTGACTGGCCATACCATTTGCTCATAACTTCAGGCCCTGCAATTGAATAGAAACTTGCCCCGGACTCATTTGCAACTGCCTTTGCAATCAGGGTCTTGCCTGTCCCAGGCGTCCCATGCAGAAGAACTCCTTTTGGCGGGTCAATGCCCAGCCGGCTAAACAGTTCAGGGTGCTTTAAAGGAAGTTCAATCATCTCCCTGACTTTCTTCACCTCTTCATGCAAACCACCTATGTCCTCGTAAGTTATACCCGTGGACATAAGCTGGTCTTCCTTTATATCCACTGCTTTTGGCTTGACAATAAACTCTGTCAGGTCAGTAATCTTGCATATTTCCTTGGGCGCCGTGCCCGCAATTATAAACCGGGTCTCGCCAAAGCCAAAACCCCCGAATAACTCATCAAAATCTATCCCGAAGAAATCCCCGAAAGCTTCTTTTCTTCTTGTTGCAGGCACAACTATATCGCCCTTTGCAACAATCCGCCCCATCAGCGCCCGTTTTACCTGCTCCCCGGGAACCTGAACCATTATGCCTTTCTCAGCAGGAGCAACTGTAACTTTTTTTGCCTCTTTGAGTTCCAGCGGCTTAATTGTAATTTTCTCGCCAATGCTCGTTCCGGAGTTTCTTCTCATATAACCGTCCATTCTCACAACATTCAGTCCAACATCATTAGGATACGCCCTTAATGCAATGGCTCCTGTTTTCCTTTTGCCCTCAATCTCTACAGCATCGCCTTCCCGTAAACCAAGCTCATGCAGTATCTTAACATCAAGCCGCACTATCCCAACACCAATATCGCTCTGCGCATTCGAGGGTATCTCCCCCACCCTTAACTGAATTTCGTTCTCAGACATAACATCACTCCACTTTTATTGTTTTGGCTTCCTCTTTATTTATCTTTATTTCAAAGGAACTGAATCTCGTTTTATCATCCCACTTGTTAAAAAACATTCTTAATCGTTCCAAATTATTTCTTGCAACAATGAAAACGCTCTTGTCAACTTTTATGTGGGGTATCTCATCCATCAGTCCACTTTTTTGATATTCATACCTTCTGTAATTCCTTATTATTATTTGTTTCCAGCCATAAAGCTCCCTGTAAAATTGGTTTCTCTCATAAGCTGAATTAAATTTTGAAGACTTTGCTGAAAAGGTAATTAATATAGCCCTCATAGGCAATCTTTAAAAGTCAAACTTTATATATGTTTTGTTTATATAAACACTAACTAAGATTTTTAATGGTTTAAACAAGGAATAATAATATGAAATTGCAGGTGGGCAAAAGCTATTTTTTGGATGAACATGAAGGACACGTTTTGTACCTGAAAATCCTTGATGATGATGAATTTAACAATGTGATGTTCGGTATTGTCACATCCGATAATGTAGAGCGCGCTTCTGAAGATAAATTTTCAGAAATTATTTATAAATCCGGTCTTCATCTTCCAGTCCAGGAATCAAACAGAGACTTGAATCCTCTCAATACAAACAATGAAGATAATAAAGACTATATAGAATGGAAAATTAAGCAAATGAAAGAATTTATTGATAATGGAATGAAAGGTAATTTTTAACAAAAAAACTTAAATCTACGAACACTAATATTAAATGGTGATTATATGAACAGACACGCTGCCCTTGAAATTACAGACTCATTAAATGTTGGTTTCTTATCTGACGAATTGGTTAAAGCTTTTTGCAAAGAGAGTTATAAAAATAAAGAACCCTATGACCTGATAGAAAGAGGAATTGCTCAGATTGATAGCACTAAAAGAGCTAAAGATTTAATGAATAATGGGTTGTGTGGCAACCCGCAAATTTTTACTAATCATAGATATAATACCGAAGTGTTATGTAACTTAACACGCCAAAAGGTTATTGAAGAAAACCCTTATAAGCATTTAGAGAAAATAAAAAATGCGTTAACAAAAGCATATGAAGGTAAAGACCTTGCCATTAAAGAAAAAGAGCAAATAAGGAACTTTTTCTCTGAATTGGGAAAAATAACGCTTAATGAAACTTCGGAATATTTAATGGGTTAACAAAAAAACTTAAATCTACGAACACTAATATTAAATGGTGATTATATGTCGGATAAAATTATTGATGTTAAAGAAGAGCTAAAAAAGAAGAAAGAAAACTTTTTGAGCAAGCAGACAGAACTAGCAGATACTGTTGAAGGGAAAATTGATTCTGTTTTGTCCGGCTTGGAAAACGCATTAAAATCTTTGGATCAGGTTGAAGAAATTGATGTAACAATAAAACTAAAGGACGGTACAGAGTTGAAACTGAAAAAAGCGCTGTAATCAAGATTAAATATTTGCACTGCAAACTTAATTTATGGAAAAAATCTCTCTGGCAGCAAAAAGCGTGGATTCCCTGATTGGTGGAGGATTAGAGCCCGGAGTTGTAACTAATGTTTATGGCTCCTGGGCAAGTGGAAAAACAAATTTCACAATCCAGGCAGCAGTTTCATGCATAAGAACAGGGAAAAAAGTTATATTTATAGATTCTGAAGGAGGTTTCTCTGTCGAGAGATTCTTCCAGATTGCAGGAGAAGACAAGGATTTGCTGGAAAAAGTCATTCTCATAGAGCCCAAAACCTTTGAAGAGCAGAACAACGTAATAGAAACTCTGGACAAAAAATTAGTAAAAAACGACACAGTTGGCTTAATCGTGGTTGATTCCCTCGTGAGTTTTTACCGGCTGGCTCTGCATGAAGACGATTACCAGAAAGCCAATTACAAGCTAAGCAACCAGTTGTCAATACTTTCAAAAATTGCAAGAGAAAAGAAGATACCTGTCCTTGTAACAAATCAGGTTTACTCTGACTTTGACTCTGGTGAAATACAAATGGTCGGTAGGGACATACCAAGATACGGATGCAAGACCATAATAAAACTGGAAAAACTCAGCGGAAACAAAAGAAAGGCAATAGTAATAAAACACAGGTTCAGGCCAGATGGTATCTCAACAGAATTTGAGATTAGGAATAAAGGCTTGTTTGATGTTGAAAAAAGGTTTAAGATTTTTTGATTTTCTTTTTAGTCTTCTTTGTATTCCAGTCCTTTTTCGTAGGGCATTTAGGGTCTAAACAAAGGTTCCACGGCCTCCTGCCCTTGTTTATTATGATTACTATTGGAGTGTTGCATTTCTCGCAGATTTTATCTGTCTTTTTTATCATCCCCTGCCTTGGGAGTGGGTAAATGTTGTTGCATTTCGGGTATGAACTGCACCCTACGAACCGCCCACCGTTTCTGGATCGCATTATGGTTAAAGTCCCACTCTTGCATTTCGGGCATTTGCCTAACTGGTTCACAATCCGTTCTGTTTCGTCCAGAGAACCTATAAGATCCTCACCGATTTCCTTCTCTTCCCTCTTAAACTTCTCCAGAGTCACGGTTAAAGCTTCCCTTGCCTCCTCAAGAACTTTTGTTTTATTGTATTTGCCTTTTTGAATGGCTTCCATTTTTT
>DAOVKX010000058.1 GCA_030631505.1 Candidatus Nanohaloarchaea archaeon | reverse complement strand
GGACTGATATTCGGAAGTTATCTTGTTCCCTTTAAATTATCCGCGCTTGAACCAATATCATTCCTTTTTCCCATGTCGCTTGGAATTTTAATCGGTGGCTCATTTATTTATGCTCTAAAACGGCCTGAAGCTGATAAAAGTATTATTCTGCCGGGCGCTTTTTCCGGCATTATATGGAACATTGCAAACTTCGCAAGTTTCTTTGCAGTTATGAATCTTGGCATATCTGTTGGTTTTCCTTTAACACAGATGGCGCTGTTCGTCTCTGTATTATGGGGTTTGTTTTACTTCCGTGAAATAACAGGTAAAAGCAGGATTCTCAAAATATTAACTGGAGCAGTTATACTTTTCATCGGCGCAATTTTGCTGGCGTTTTCTTTGTAGTTAGAACTTCCTTTTTATTCTCTTATTATTAAATTATGAATCAGAAAAATAACTTTAAGATTATATCAACAATTTATATGTTTTAGGATTGAACTTAATTCTTTCAATTTTTCTCCCCCAACAATCTTGAAGTAGGACAAGTGCAAATGCAAAATTATTTCTAGAAACAGTATAATTTATTGACTTATCTTTTTTCTTAATCCTTTTTAAATCTTCTTCGTTTAACGTGATATAATCGTTTATTACTATTTTATAAATTTCATTGCTTGTTCCAACACCCCCTAATCTTTTAAGTATTTCTAAAATTGGTTTTTTATATTCAATCACTTTATGAGCTTTCATATGAAGATATATGAAACTATACCCTATTTAAATTTTTTATCCAAATTAATAAACTTTGTCGATTAAGCAATATTAAGTGGGTGTCATGAAAAGTTATGAGAAAGAAATTAAGAACTATGAAAAAGAAATTAAGCGTTTAGAAAGAGCAATCCATAATTTAGAAACAGAAAGCCCTGCAGTGAGAGCTGCTGTTGAACGAGACATATCTACTAACTTTTTTTCTTTTTCAAATATCGCAGCTATTATGACCTTGTGGTTTTTAATTGGACTTTTACTATCTCTTATTACCCTTAGTTTTTATTATTTTTTTAACAATAATTATTTTTTTGGATTTTTAATGTTTGCAGGTATCTTATACATCATATCCGAACTTGGGATTTACTATAACAAAAAAAGTTTAAGAGAAAATGTTAAACTTTGTGGAAGAGGTATATTAGTCTATATTATTCTCGGTTATTTACTTGCTCTGGTTTCGATAAAATACCCTGAGACAGTATTTCTATTCGTAGTGGTTTTCTCATTGATTTACACGATTTATTCGAGTATTACTGGGGATAAAGCAATAAATCAACTAAAACATTTGAAAAATAGAAAACATAGTTTGTATGATAATATTGATAGTTTGGAACAAGCAATTCAAAAAGAAGAATTACTTAAATTTGAAAAGAAACAAAGAGCAAAAGGGTTAGTAAAATATGATAATATGTGGGGAACTCCCAAACAAGTTAAAAAATGGAAGGAAATTGGAATAGGGTTAAATAATAATTTTGCTGATTTATCACCCTATGAATTTGAAGAATTTGTAGCTGGATTATTTCAGAAAATGGGATATTCAGCAAGGAAAACGCCAAACACAGGCGATTTTGGTGCGGATGTTATCGCAACGAAAAAAGGCGAGACAGTTCTTATTGAAGTTAAAAAATATGCAGAAGGAAATAATGTAACTCCAAAAGAAGTTCAAAGAACTCTCGGTGCAATATGGAAGTACAAAGCAGACAAAGCAGTTTTTGTTACAACTTCTGATTTTACTGTTAGAGCAAGAGAAGTTGAAAGTGAAGGGCCTATAGAATTATGGAATAAAAGAATACTTCATCAGATGGTCAGAAAATATTTTATTGAGACAGAAAGTGAAAATAAATGAAAAATATGAAAACTCCCACTCTCAGAAAATTAGAGACATTCATTGAAAAAGGCGAAGTTGACAAAGAAATCATACCGCTTCTGAACCTCATTAACAAAAACCAGTATTATTACACAACAAGCTCATGCTCAGGCAGGGTTGTTGTTGCAGAGTCGCGCCCGGACGACAACAAAAAAGAGTTCATGTTTCTTGGCAAATGGCACAGGAAAGTGAAATTAAATGAGGTTTTGGAAGCAGTTAAGAAACATGAGAAAAATATTTTGTGGTTCAGGGTTGACCCGGTAATACTGCATGTCTGCTGCAAAGACATGAAAAGTGCAGACAATCTGCTAAAAACTGCGATTAAATCAGGGCTGAAAAGAAGTGGAATTTACCAGATAAAACCAAGAGTAATGGCTGAATTAATCGGCGTTGATATGCTGTCTGCACCGATTGGAGAAAACGGAAAACTGCTGGTCAATGAGGATTATTTAGCATACCTTATCGAAATCGCAAATGGAAAAATGGAAAAGAACCATAAGAAAATTGAAAAGTTTATGGAACTTTAATGAAATTATAAAAACCAGCAATCTCTCATTTAACTTATGTCAGAAATTGAAGAGTGGGTACAGGAACAATTAGGTAAAGGAGTTACACATGAACAGATTAAACAGTCGTTGATTGAAAATGGTTATGACCCGAACATAGTTGATGAGGTTTTAGCATTACAGAACCCACCAACACCTGACGTTTCTGGAAGTTACGGAACAACATCGCGTGGACTGCATCCTGCATTTGAACACAGGCATTACTTATTTCGCAGAAAAGTTCTTAAATTATTTGGCGGGGCTTTTCATATATACGACGAAAACGGCAAGCTTCTTTTTTATTCAAAACAGAAGGCATTTAAACTAAAGGAAGATTTTCGGATTTACTCAGACGAAAGCCAGAGCGAAGAACTTTTAACTATTAAAACACCCCAGATTTTTGACATTTCCGCAACCTACAATGTATATGATAAGACTACAGGCGAGCCGGTCGGGGCTATAAAGCGAAAAGGCCTCAAGTCTTTTATTAAGGACGAATGGATTTTCCTGTCTAGAGACGGGCAGGAAATCGGAAAGCTGACAGAAAGGGATATGACCAGTGCTATTTTATGCAGACTCTTTAGATTTATACCTCAGACATATATTATTACATCATCAGGAGGTAAAGGGGTTGCTGAGATTAAGCGGCATTTCAATCTCTTCGTTCTCAAATACACAATGAGAATAACAGAGCCAGAGCCATCTATTGACAGGCGGCTTTTGATTGCGGCAGGAATTCTTTTGATGGGCATTGAAGGGCGGCAATGATATACTGATTATAAACTTTAAAAATTTTCTACACAATAATTTAATTGGCGATGATTAGACTGCCCCAGAGTGACTGAGGGATGAACGAAGGAGTAGCTGATGAGCCGACCCTTTTATTGGTTCTATTTTTGAAAAAGCGTCGACGGAAAAACATGTGTTTCGTGCTTCGCACTCAAGCACATTAATTAAGTCCTGCAAAGGTTTTTCTTTCCCTCTACTTTAAAAATGTAGATTTTATTGACTTATACAGTAAATGTAAAAAAATTAATGAGAAGACGATTCTAGATTTTATATCTTCAATAAAATATATCAAAGCCCCAATAATTAATATAAATCCTAGAGAGTCTTCAAACCAAAGATGCATATTATATCTAAAGAGTTGAAATGTTAGTCTATGTTTTTTGAGAGTGCCCTTTAGTCTGCTTCTGAAAACAAAATTTAATATCCCTAAATTATCTGGATAAAAATATACACAGGGAATATTATTTTTGTGATAAACTGTCATTTTTTGTTTATATCTCGATTTATGTTCTGGGTGATTCCATTGCCCTAAAAATTCAATATACACTTTGTATTGTGGTAGGTAGAAATCCGCTACACGATACGCGGTGTAATCATATTTTAGATTTTTTATTTTAGCTTCTCTTTCAAATTTAATATTATTTTCTTCAAGAAATTCTTTTATTATCTCTTCACCCTCGGAAGCAGCATAATCTTTTTTCATACATAAACTTAGATTAGTTCTTTATAAGTAATTAATTAAAGAACCCATCGAAAAATTTATAAAACTCACTATTAGTACAACTAATATGTGGTAATGCCTCTGGTGATTAATAATGGATATTGAGAAACTTGTAAAAACAATTGAAAGTTGTATGAAACAGGATATAGATGTTAATGAAATTGAAGGGCCTTATGCAGTAAAAGGTATGTTTATGGATAAGGAGCAACCTGTTGAACTGTTGGAGGTTGGAAAAGATTACGAACCTATTATTCAAATCAGATTAAAACCTCAACTTAAAGTTGACGAAAGAAATAAGTCACATTATAAGTCATATCTTATGGATACTGGCTTTTCAGGAACTGCATATAGTTTAACAGAGGAACAATACGCAGATATTGAAGCCCTTTTAAAAGAGAATAATTAAACTTTTCTAAATTCAGTATAATCTAACTAACTACAAGAGCAATATCAAACGAAGTTTGATATGCACGTTCTAAAAAATCCTTCGGATTTTTAATTTACTTTGAGGAAGTTCCATTTAGCCAAAGGTAAGAGCAATACTGAAACTTGTTTCAGTATGCACGTGATTAAACTTCAAGGAAGTTTACTCATAGCAAGTCGGCTTGGTCCTCAAAGTAGCGCCAACATCAGAACAGGACGTTATGACTTTTGCAAATTTAAAGTTGGAACATCGGTCTGTAAAGATGCTGCAGGCGCCTTCAAAAGTTACAGATTCTCTTTTCTCAATAAGTGTTTTTGTTGAATTTAATTCGCAGTAATCCATGCTATCAGAATAAACAAATACCTCTGTTATGTTCAGCGGAATGGACCCGGAATTCTTTATCCTGACATTTGTGGTGTTTGTTGTTCTGAATACAATGACTTCTTCTATCTGCAAATCGCCGACAGCGCAGTCGAGAATAACTTCGCCGCCCCTTTCCGCAGTTTCTATCCCTCCACGAGTGTATGGGCCTGTCCAGTGCCAGATAACCACAGACATGCCTATGGTAAATGTTATCAGAAGTGTGGCACTGACTAACTGGGAGACGCCTTTCATAACTAAGATATGTTGCGCTTAATTAATATAATAATGCAGTTTACATCGGTTTTAAGAAACATTAAAAATACAAAAAGCTTTTATTTTAGTAAACTTACTTTCTTTTTCTCAACTTATGTTTAACTCTCCTGATGAAACCTTTTTTATTTTTCTCAACCTTATCTACAAGAAGAATCGTTTCCAGAGCAACATCAGGATTGACAGATATTGAATCAATTCCACAGTCAACCAAAAACTTAATGTATTCGGGGTGGTCGCTTGGCGCCTGGCCGCAAATGCCAACTTTTCTTTTCTTTTTGTGCGCGTCATCTATTAACGATTTGATGCTTCTTTTGACTGCAGGATTTCGCTCATCAAATATGTAGTCCAGCTTTTCAGAATTCCTGTCCAGACCCAGCGTCAGTTGTGTTAAATCATTGCTTCCGATGCTGAACCCATCAAATATCTCTGCAAATTTGTCAGCTAAAATTATGTTGCTCGGTATTTCAGCCATTACATATATTTTTAATTTTTTGCGTCTCTTTAGCCCGTTCTTTCCAAGCTCTTTAACAACCCATTTCCCTTCATTTGTTGTCCTGCAGAAAGGAACCATGATAATGATGTTGTCCAGTTTCATGCTTTCAATAACCTTTTTTAATGCCTTGCATTCCAGTTTAAACGCAGCAGAGAAAGCCCTGTCATAATATCTGGACGCGCCTCTCCAACCAATCATAGGGTTATCTTCAACTGGCTCAAATTCCTTTCCGCCGGTTAATCCGGCATATTCATCTGATTTGAAGTCGCTTAATCTAACTATAACTGGTCTCGGATAGAAAGCGGCAGCAATTTTACCAATGCCTGAAGCCAGATTATCAACATACAACTCCGATTGTTTGTTTTTTATCAGGTAAAGCGGATGCTTCCCTATATAATTTGTTATTATAAATTCTTCCCGCGCAAGGCCTACACCAGCTACAGGCAGTCTGGACAGGGAAAACGCCTGGTTCGGATCGCCAAGATTTATCATTATCTTCGTCTTTGTTTCAGGAACCTTTTCCAAATCTCTCTTTTTCACAATGAATTTCAGTTCTTTGTTGTATACTCTGCCTTCGCCTTCAGAACAATCTAAGGTTATGCTCTGCCTGTTTTTTAATGTCTTTGTTGCTTTCTCAGTTCCTACCACAGCAGGTATCCCAAGCTCCCTTGATACAATCGCAGCATGTGATGTACGCCCTCCTTCATCTGTAATGATTCCCGAGGCCATTTTCATTACTGGCTCCCAGTCAGGGTCTGTCATTTCAGTTACAAGAATATTCCTAGGTTTAAAATTATGTATCTGTTTTGGGCTTTTTATCAGACAGACTTTTCCTGTGCTTATTTTCCGTCCTACGGCCTCGCCCGTAAGAAGCACATCCCCTTTATCTTTCAACACATAAGTTTCTATAATATTTTTTCTCTTTATCGTGTGAACTGTTTCAGGTCTTGCCTGTACTATATAAATATTTCTTCCGTCATAGGCCCACTCAATGTCCATTGCCTGCCTGTAATGTTTATGTATCTTTGTGCCGTATTCTGCTAATTCCAGAACCTGTTTGTCTGTCAGGCATAATCTGCCTTGCTCAGTTTTTGGAACCTTCACTTTTTTGTTTCTTTTTCCGGACCTTATCAGTTTCACTTTTTTGGAACCTGTTTTTCTTTCAATTATAGTTCCTGTTGGCTCAAACACCGTGAATTCATCAGGAGTAACTACCCCCTTTACAATATATTCTC
>DAOVKX010000042.1 GCA_030631505.1 Candidatus Nanohaloarchaea archaeon | reverse complement strand
CTTTACAATATATTCTCCCAAACCGTATGAACCGTTTATTACAATCACATTTTCAAAGCCGGAATCCGGCTCTATTGTAAACATTACCCCTGAAGAGCCAAGATCGCTTCTGACCATTGCCTGGACAATGCATGATAATTTCACTTTGAACTGGTTAAATCCTTTGTCAACCCTATAGGATATTGCCCGGTTCGTGAATAAAGACGCAAAACATTTCTTTATAGCCCGAATCAGTTCCTTTTCTCCTTTCACATTAAGGTAAGTCTCCTGCTGCCCGGCAAAACTCGCTCCAGGCAGGTCTTCGGCAGTTGCGCTGGACCTCACAGCAACATAAGGGTTTTTCTGCCTTACTTTTTTGCCTAATTTTCTGTAGTCCCTGACAAGTTCCTTTTTAATCTTTTCAGATAATTTTCCTCTTTTTATTGCCGCCCTTATCTTAGCCCCGACCTGCTGCAACTGTTTTAAATTATGTGTATTTAATCCGCTTAGCTGGGTTTTTATGTGTCCTCTCAGGTTATTTTCATCCAGAAAGTCATCATAAGCATGGGATGTTGTGGCAAACCCCGGCGGTATCCGGACCTTAACCTTGTTTACCATCTCTCCCAGATTCGCCGACTTTCCGCCGACCAACGAAATCTGTTTTTTGTTGATTTGGTTAAACCAGAGAATATATTTCTTGTTCATGTTATAATTTTTAATCTGCTGATTAATAAACTTATATGCAACTTCAGCTCTCCTGAAAGAATCAGATTCTCATGCAGTCCCGGAGAGTTTCACAGAGCAACAACTTCACAAAACCCAAAAAACAGGGAGAATACGCCTAATATATACTAAGATATATAAACTATGAACACTATAATACAGTATATGAAAATCAATGTTGTTTGTTCTAAGTGCAATAATGCTTTTGAATGGCACTGGGGTAAGAAACGCGGAACCTGCACTCACTGCAATTCAGAACTGGAAATTGGCGATGTTAAAATGGCCCCCGGAGAGCATATTAAATTATTTCAGTGATTTTTTAGATTTTCAGTTATTAAATATTTTCCACTTTTCTTTATAAAATTTAAATTTCTTTTCAAATTCTTCTTTGGGGGTTATTGGTAAATTTAGTTCCTTAAATTTTTGCTTAAGTTCATTTAACGTTTTCTCTTTATCATCCTCAGAACATAATTTTTCAAGTTCAATTATGTAACCATAATTTTTTGTCTTATCAAGGCAAACTTTAATACCATCCCAAATAAATACTTTTCTTTTCCTGAACCATTTTATTTGTACAGTGAAACCCAAAGACAAGAATAATTTTTCGAGCTTTTCAAAGTCACACCTTTCAAATTTTATTTCAATCTCTTCATGTTGTTCGTCATGGAGTTTACCCTTCTTCAGCCATAATTTTGAGTAAAAATTATTCCTTTGTATTCTTAAATCTGCATCCGAATCAAAGTAATGTGTTTCCTGGTAATCTTCCTTAACAAAAGTTGCATTTCTTTTAAAGAAGTCAAGCAGACTATAGTATTGCTCTTTTGTAATGAAACTTCTCAACTCGGTTTCAATGTTCATAGAGTATAGTAATTACTTAATCTTATTAAATGCCTGGCGTATTTTGTAGGTATCATAAATGATTGTAAGTTTCTTTATTTTACCATCTTCTGAAAATTCAAAAAACATAAACAAACGACTAAGAGATAAATACTCAATAGAAAATGAAGAGTATCTGCCTGAAATTTAATCTAAATACACTCTATCCGTATTTTTCCTTTCCCAATTGCTTTCTTTTTTAACTTTACTTTTCCGATTTCTTTTGTTGATTTGACATGCAGGCCTCCGCAGGGTATTGGTGCATAATCGCCAATCTGCGACCACCTGAAATCTTTTTTCTTCCCATCATCCCAACATTTTATTTTTAAATCAGCAACAATATCCTTTTTCATTTGTTTCTCTATATTCTCAAGGTCTTCAGCTGTGAATTTTTCAGTTGTCAAATCAACTCTGCTTTTATCTTCGGAAACATTGCTGCCAACTATAGCCAATTTTCCGAATAATTTGGAATAAATATTACCAACTAAATGAATGGCAGTATGCAGTCTCATAAGTTTGTATCTCCGGTCCCAGTTAATTATCCCTTTTATTTTATCCCCAACCATAAACAAAGGAACAGCTTTCAGAACATGAACAATCTGGTCTCCGTCTTTTCTTACATCAACAACTGTAGAATCATTAATCTGTCCTGTATCTGAAGGCACCCCGCCGCCTTCAGGATAAAACAAAGTTTTATCTAAAACAACTTCTTTTCCCTTTATTTTTGTTACTGTTGCACTAAAAGCAGTATCATATGGTTTTGTGTAAAATAAAGCATTACTTGAAATTCCTTTGATCACTTCATTACTCTGCATGTTTTTGAGTTCTTTAGCATCATCTCCCGAATCAACACTAAAAACATCTTCAAGATTAATTTCAAATCCAATCACAGGAACTTCCATACCGAAGTTGATTATAACCTGCGGATGAATTTCACCGATTTCACCGATAATAGTATTTCCAATCAGGATGTCTGCACTTCTCCCGGGAGTAAAAGGGCCATGATTTTTCTCCTTTAATTTATAACTAACTCCAATCGCCCTGAAAACAGCGTCAAGAATAGCTTTGATTTCTGTGAAATTCGCGTCTTTGTTTGCAACAACAACGCTTAGATGCACATTCTCCTCAACTTTTGTTTCACTTTTCTGGTTTGGCTTAATAACACTTCCGATTTCAAACAGTTTCTGCGGATATTCGTGCCTTGTGTTTTCTGACAGAATTTTCATCAGCCCCGGAAGCAGGGAATTTCTTAAAACATTATAATCTTCATTGACTGAATTTGATGTTCGCACAGTTTCTTTTTCTTTCCTGTTGGTTTTTTCAAACAGGATATTTTCACTGGTCAAATGATATGATAGGCATTCTAGTAACTCCAGACCAACGCAGACTTCGGCAACTTTTCTCGCAAATACAGTTTTTGAGTTTTCCTCGCCGATTGTGGCAACTTCAGGGAGTTCTTCTTTGAAATTTTCATAGCCGTAAGCAATCGCAACATCTTCAACAAGGTCAATCGGATGCAATATATCTGTCCTGTAGCAGGGAACCATAACCTGCAGTTTCTTTGAGTTGCCCTTAACGCCAAATCTCATCATTTCAAGGTAGTTCTTAACTTCTTTTGGTTTCAAATCCAGACCAAGCAGTTTATTTACATAATCAATATTCAGAATCATTTTTTTAGGAGCAATATTAGGAGTTGTAATTGTTTTATTTGGATAGACTATATCTATACTATAAACAATCCCTCCCATATCTGCTAGCAGTGTAACAAACATGTTAAGAGCTATCATTACATTTTGTAAATCCACACCAGTACACTCAATAAAAACCTCTTCTGTGTTCTCATCAATTTTCCCTGTATCTTCAGAATTGGTATACGGAAGCATACACATTATATTATCTTTACCATCAATGAAGAAGGGGTATTTACTCCACCCTTCAGCAATATGTTTATATTCTTTGCCTTTTGGATGAACCTGTTCAACTTCTGTTGCACTCATTTCCTGTTTAAAACCTAAAGGCGTAAACTTAATTTTCTTTGGATCTTTTGCAACATAATGTACCGGGAAATTAATGCCTTTTAAGGGATACAACCCGTATGCAGATTTCTTCCTGTTTCTTCCATGAGTTATTGCAAGTTTTTCCTGTATCTGCATGATTTGCTGGATTCTTTCATCATTGAACTTAATATTTTTAACAATAGCGCAAGCAGTGTAAGGTCGCATAGAAACTGATTTGTCAACAATAATCTTATATCCACTTTTCCTGATTTTGTAGTCTTTTAGCCCTGTTTCTATACTTAGAAATCCTTTTAATGCCCTTGCAAAGCCCTCTTCAGAGAGCATATCAGGCCGATTTGGGAATATCTCAACTATGATTTCATCTTTGGTTATGTTTTCCAAATCAGTACCAATCATAGGTATTTTCTCTTTCAGGACACCATCATCTATTTTCCTGCCTAAGTATTTCAATACTCTTTTTTTATTAAGGTTTACTGTAGGCATTTTGTCACCAACTTCTTCAATCAAAATGGAAGGAAAATGTCACCAAGGTTTCAAAACTTTTCTGAACCATGTCATCGCATCCATTGTTTTGTTTCTCTCAACTGCTGAATATCGTTCTTATACAGGTTCCTGATATCTTTGATTTTATAATAATCCATAATCATCCTGTCAAACCCAGGACCCCACGCCAAAACAGGTATATCCTCGCCCAACAATGGCTTGACAACTTCCGGCCTGAATATTCCTGCGCCGCCCAATTCGACCCATTTTTTGTGGTATGGATGAAATACTTCAAACTCTAGGCTCATCTCAGTATATGGAAAATATGCAGGTCTGAATCTTGCCTGCCCGAACCCAAGTTTCCTGCAGAATAGTTTCAGATAGCCCAGCAAATGCCTGAAATTAGCATCAGGGTCAACAACAATGCCTTCAAACTGGTTGAACTCGAACAAATGCGACCAGTCAAGTGTTTCGTTTCTGAAACACCTTCCTATTGCAAAATATTTTGCAGGCAAGTCCTCTTTTTTGATAGATGCAAGAGTTTTTGAGGACAATACTGTTGTGTGCGTTCTTAAAATAGTTTTTTTTGCTGCACATTCTTCCCATTTACAGTTCCAGCCATAGGACTCTTTGTCTCCTTTTTCATGCATTTTTCTTACTCTCTGGACTAATTCATTATCAGGAAGTTCTCCATTGCAGGGCTCAACAAAAAATGTGTCCTGCATATCTCTTGCAGGATGGTCCTGAGGAACAAACAGGGCATCAAAATTCCAGAATGATGTGTTCACTAACGGACCGGTCATTTCCTTAAAGCCCATTTCCAGATAAACCTTTTTCAGGTATTCAACCGCTTGGGAAACAAAATGCCTTTTCCCCGGGTAAACGGGCCTGACAGGCGCAAGAACATTATATTTCCTGTATGCAACATTTTTCCATTTTCCCGAAGCCAACAACTCAGGAGTTAACTGGGAAATCATAGGTATGATTTTAACACGTTTTGCAAAATCAACACCCTTTTTGGTTAACATAATCTTTCTTATGATTTTTACGTCTGTCCGAACAAGTTGGCGTTTTTTTAATTCATTAATTAATTTTTCTTCAACCTGTCTTTTCTGGGAAATTTCTTCCAAAGCGAGTTCTTCAGAACATACACCTTTTAAGGATTTTCGCCCCGCGTCTGTAATCTTTACAACAACGGCATTTCCTTTTTTCTCCAGAACCACGAGATTTTTTCTCTTGGCCCAGCCAATTGCAATATTTTTTTCACCAATTTTTATCTGAACTAAAGGTATTGGTTTAAGTTTCACTTCTTTGAGCAACCGCACTTCAGGTAAACCGCTTTTTAGAACACTTTTTCCCTCTTTGGTTAAATCTACAATTACAGCCGTTTTCTCATCTACAACAGCCAGTTCGTTTTTTTCAAGAGTTTTGCTTGCCCTAACAACTGCTGCCTGGTCAAGTTTGAGCTTTGTCTCTAGCTCATGCACTGTTTTTTCTTTTCCATCTTTCAGGAACTTTAACAGTAAACTCTCGTTTTGCTGCAAATTTAATTTAGACATTATATCACTTAATTAATTTCTTCATCAAACTTATTTAACATTTCCAAAAACTCTTTTCTGGATTTTTTCGCGAATTTGTTGCTTTTTTGTATTTCCAAAAAAACATCAGGGCTGTTGTCGCCCATTTTTCTTATTAACTGTAAAAGATGATTAAATGTTGGTGTTGACAACTCTTCCAATTTACTTTTATCTTCTTTATTTAAGTACTCTATAAGATTTAAGCCAATAAAATGCGTAATTCCCTGTATTTTCCCCAGATAATCATCATGCTCCAGCGGTTCCATCAATATAGCGCTTGCCCCTAATTTTTCAAATATACCCTTCATCATTAAATAATTCTCATTTTGCTCTCTCGGACATAAAACTATTTTCTGGCCGTTTAAACTCTCAGCTCCCCCAAACAAAGGATGTGTGCCTATGTAGTCGCATTTTAAGTTCTCTCCCGTAACTCTCATTGGCATTTCTTTGACAGAGCAAACATCCATAACCAGCGCGTCTTCTTTGAGATAATCCTTAATTTCCCTGATTTTCTCTTCAAACAAAGGTATTGGCAGGCAGATAATAACTACATCTGCATTTTTCACAGAACTTTCAATATTTTCCATAAACGTAAATGAGACACCAATTTCTTCTGCAATTTTCGATTTGTCGCTCCTGTTGCAGACACTAACATTAAAAAATTGTTTCAGTTCTCTGGCAAAAAGCTGGCCCATGACGCCAAAGCCGATAATAGTCAGATTGCTGGTCATTTCATTACCTCTTTTTCGGGTAAGAGCCGAAAATCTTGAAATCCTGAACAGCATTACTCATTACTTCAAGAGTTTCATTTATTTTTTCGTCTTTTCTATGACCATCTACATCCACAAAGAATATATATTCTCCCAAAACTCTCTTGTTGGGCCGTGATTCAATTTTGGTCATATTAATATTATTATCATTTAATATTTTAAGAACCTCATACAACGAGCCCGGCTCATTTTTAACTTGAAAAGACAGTGAAGTCTTATCATTGCCTGTTGGCTCTTCACTATCTGTCGTGCTCAGTAAAATAAACACAGTTTCATTTGAATTTTCGTCCTGGATTTCTTCAGCTAATGTTTTTAAGCTGTATAACTCTGCTGCAGTTTTCGTGCAAATCGCAGCTTTTTTATTGTCTTTGCTTTTAGATACTAACTGGGCGGCTCTGGAAGTTGAGTCTGTTTTCTCTTGCCGTGTTATATTCAGGTTATTAAGAAATTTCCTGCACTGCGCCAGGGCCTGCGGATGCGAATAAACTTCAGTAATATCTTCCAACTCGCCAAGACTGCAAAGATAATGGTTTATTGGCAGTGACATTTCCTTTTTTATTTTAAGATTGTACTCCCGCAGCAGATCCAAAACCGGCCTTACAGAACCCTCTATAGAGTTCTCAACAGGCACAATCCCATAATCAACCCTTCCAGTTTCAATTGCTTCAAAAACATCACCGAGCGTATCAACAAATATAATTTCCGCGTTTTTATCATAGCTTAAAACCGCCTCGTGGCTGAATGTACCTTCAGGACCTAATGTTGTGACTTTCAATTGTCTCACTCTCCTTTTGTCTCATATATTTGATTATTTTTCTGAATAAACCTTCAGCAAAATCCGGCTCAAGCCCGTTTTCAAGTGCAGTTTCCCTCACTTTTGCAAAGATTTCGTTTTCTCTTTCAGCGTCATAAACCTGCACAGCATTCACCATTTTAAATTCCGCCACATTTTTGACAAGCTCCATTCTTTTGGACAACAAAATAACAATCTCTTTGTTTACTTTATCAAGTTCTCCTCTTAATCCTTCAAGATTCATCCCAATTAAATTTTTCATATTTACCACTTCCTCTAACTAATTAAAATCAAATTTTAAGAAACCAATAACTACCAAAATCATTTCAGAATTCAGAATCTGTTTTCGAATTGGTACAGCATCACTATCAATTAATGATTTGAGAAATCATCTTTAAATTTCTTTTGGATAAACTATATATCCAACTTTCAACCAATAAGTAGTTAAATGTCTGACAAGAATCAAAAGTTTGTAAACGATTTGAAGAAGCAGTATGATATAAGTATTAGGAAACTGCCCCTGAATATTGAACAAAACGGCGCCATTATTGCATCGTCAAGTTATGAAAATCCCCCTTATAAGTATATGTGGCCAAGAGACGGTGCCTTTGTTGCTTCAACATTGTTAGATGTCCACAAAGATAAAAAAGTTAAAAAATATCTTGAATTTCTTATGAGTATACAAAACCCCAATGGTTCATGGGACCAAAGGTACAATCCTGATGGAACAAAGGACGATGAAACATGGGCGCATCTTCAGATGGACCAGATTGCAAACAGTGCAGACATTATGTGTAAATATATTCAGCATGATGGCATTGATGAAGACTTTTTAAAAGACTTATATACAAGCATTAAAAAAGCTTGTGATTTTTTATGCTGTCATAGGGATTGTGCCACTTGGAATTTATGGGAAGAAAGAGAGGGCTATTTTTATTCTACAACAATACCTATAATGAACGCGCTGGGAAAAGCAAGTGATATAGCAGAAAAGCTTAACGAAAATGAAGATCGGAAAAAATGGCTGAATGAATATGCCCACTTAAGTGATTCCTTAAAACATTTTTTTGACTTTGAAAACAGATATATCTATTCGGATATTGTTAAAGGAAAGGACAACACTCCATGGAAAAAAGGTATTGATGATTTGAGTGTACTGGGTGCAGTTTTGTATTCTGGTGGAATGTGCATAACAAACCCCTTATTGAGAAAAACCGTGGAGCGATTTACAAATGCATTTGATTTCCGTGTTGGTGGGATAGGGCGTTACCCTGAAGATAAGTACGATGGGTATGGTGTGCCGAGCGAGGATACAGAGGGAAATCCGTGGCATATAACAACTTTGTGGATGGCAGGATATCATTATAAAACAGGAAATATTTCTGAAGGAGACAAATATTTGAGATGGGTTCTCAAACATATACCAAAAAAAGGTTCCATGTCAGAACAGGTACATAAAGACACTGGCAGACCTTGCGGAGCAGAAAATTTAACATGGTCATATTCCACATATATAGATATAGTTCATGAAAGGGAAAAAGCACTAAACCCTCCGGTAAACTAAAATATTTAACTCTATCTGCATAAAACTTCTTATGGCTAACAAAGAAAAACTGGAAGAAAT
>DAOVKX010000084.1 GCA_030631505.1 Candidatus Nanohaloarchaea archaeon | reverse complement strand
GTTTTGTAGATTATGGCCGCTATGAAAATATACCTTTACATTGTAAGGACTCAATTTTAAAAACAAAAGGGGTGTGTGCTGTAGCGCATGATTTGAGTACAGTCAGCATTTGCCATTTTGGGGGCTCGGAAGAAGAACAGATATTCAATAAAGGATATATTCAAACCAAAGCCATTCTTTATTTGGGAGGTTTAAGGCATTTGTATAGAGAAGCCAAGGATTGGTATTTAAATCCTGAGAGAGTGGGTCTTACCCTTAAGCATGCAGTAAAACATGACAGAAATATACAAGATATACTTGATAAGAACTTATCTATTAATACATATTTTAACTCTATCCCTAAGTATAAAAAGTTAATAGAAACCAAATCAGAACATATTCAGGAATGGATAAATCGTTTAGGGTGTATGGGCGGAACTATGGCTTTGATGGATGAAGGATATATATCTGAAGAGATACAAGACATATATTCTAAGGCACGGGCTGCGCACAGGGTTGATTGTCTATAATTATTTAGTATGATAATAATTTCCCTTCTGTTTTTTGGTAATAATCAATAATTTAAAGTTTTATTTTATTCTAATTGTATGGATAAGAATTCAATTGTGGGAAAAAGGCAAACTGGAGAAAGTTATTTTAGTGCTCTTGATATGCAATTGTTATTAAATGAAAAACAAGCATTTCTTGATAAAGGATTTGTTGATTATATTGAAGAGAAAAGGGAAAATAGCGGTCGCTGGTTTTATAATCATTTTGAGGTGTACAATGACCTGGATTATAATGATATCTTACCACACTATTTGGAAAAGATAAGTTTTAATGACAATAATAAAACTGTGTTGGGTCTGCCTGAGTATGCTGAAATTATCAAAAATGCTCTACCTACTATTGCAATTAAAATAACAATGGGTCGTTGTACAAGGTCTCCAAAGTTATCTCTAGTCGAAATTACTTATTTAAATACTCTTTCTCCAGAAGAAACTTTATTTGTAAGAGGGCATGAAGAAGGGCATGCTTTGTACTGGCTCGGAGGATTGGAAACTCTATGGAGAGAATGCAGAGAGTGCGGTTTAAATCCCAGACCAATTAAATTTAGATTGAAATATGCAAAGAAACATGATAAAAGTATAAAATATTTTTTGGAATTCTATGAACTAGCAAAAGAGGTTGAACCATTTATACCAAGAGTTGAACAACTTATAGGAATGGGTAAGAAGAAACAGAAAAAAATGATAAGAGCATGGAAGTTTGCACCAATCTGGGATAAATGGGGTAGGCTACATGATATACACAAAAATTTAAATTATGAAGAAATTTTTGAAAATAGTAGTGAACGTAATGCTGATTTAGCTGGAGTTTTAGCACTTGTAAAAAATGGTTACAAAGAACAAGATATTGAAGAAGTTGTAACTGATTGTAATGACGAAGATAGAAGAATTGTGCTTGATTGTCTATAATCACTTAGTATGATAATAATCACCGCTTTGTTTCTGTTCCCTGTCCTTTTGCGATTCGTGCTTATTGGCTCTGGGCCTTCCGCTCTCAGGGTCTGTCCTGAACGTTATGTTTAAATCTTTCAGGAACTGGTTCATGCTTTGCTTTATTTTGGCAGGGCTCGAAGCATGGCCTTTTTCTCCGGATTTGCCCAGGAAAATCATTGCCCTATCTGATATGTAATCAAGCATTAAAATGTCATGGTCTATTACCATGGCCGTTTTTCTTTTTGTCTCTATGAATTTTCTGAGTAGCTTAGCAAATTTGACTCTTTGCTCAACGTCAAGGTATGCAGACGGCTCATCTAAAAGGTACAAATCTGTGTCCTGGGATAAGCATACTGCAATGGCTACTCTTTGCATCTCCCCGCCGCTTAAATTCTGCACGCTCTCGTCAAGCAGGTTTTCCAGTTCCAAAGGCCGTATTATTTCTGCTTTATGTTCTGTTGTGCCATAATCTCTGGCAGCAGAGCAGAGCAGTTCTTCAACAGTGCCGATAAAATCAGAATGCAGGTATTGGGGTTTGTATGATATTTTCATATTCTGGTCTAATTTGCAGTTATCCGGCTTTAACTGCCCTGCGAGTATTTTTGCAAACGTGGTTTTACCCAAAGCATTTGCGCCAAATACACCTAAAATTTCTCCTGCGTAAAGATAACCTTTATCAACAGTTAAGTTAAATGCCTTGAATTTCTTCTCTACCGACGGGTATTCCACTAATTTTACCGAACCTTTAAAGCGGCTACCGTAATCAGAAAACTTTAATTCTGTGTCCCTGAATCTCACATTGTCTTCCCTTATGTAGCCGCCTAAATAAGAATTGATACCTCTTCTTGCAGCGTAAGGCGTTGAGATAACGCCGTAAACGCCGGGACTCCCATAAACAACATGGATATTGTCAGCCAGCAAATCAAGCGTTGCCAAATCATGCTCTACAACAACCACTGCCTTGCCTTTTGCAAGCTCCCTTATTGTTTTTGCAACACCAACCCGTTGTTTTACATCCAGAAAAGAGCTCGGCTCATCAAAATAATAAACATCTGCTTCTTTGCATATCGCTATTGCAATAGCCACCCTCTGGAGTTCTCCACCGCTTAGTTCAGCGATGTCTTTATCCGATAAATAATCTATATTCAACTGTTTTGTTATAATTTTCAGAATGTTTCTCTCGTCTTTTATGAGATTTTTGACTTTGCCCTTAACCAGTTTAGGTATCTGGTCAACCTGCTGGGGTTTATATACAGTCTTCACTCCTTTTTCGTTCAGGGATTTCAGATAATTCTGCAGTTCGGTTCCCCTGAACATCGCGATTATTTTGCCCCAATCTGGAGGGTTTTCATAATTGCCCAGATTTGGCTGTATATGCCCTGAGAGGATTTTCAGAGCAGTTGACTTCCCGATTCCGTTTGCGCCAAGCAATCCGGTAACCTGCCCTTTTATAGGAATTGGCAAGCCATACAACCTGAACGTGTTCTTCCCGAACTGATGAATCATGTTTTTCGGCTCTTTAGGAAGGTTTATTATTGTGATTGCATGCGTAGGGCATTTTTTCGGGCATATGCCGCAGCCAATGCAAATGTCTTCGTTAATTATGGGCTTGTTATCACTGGCTAAAACTACGCATTCGTCTCCTGAGCGATTCCTCGGGCAGAAACGCATGCAGGGATAATCCCCGCATATCTTAGGATTACACCTTTTCCTGTCTATCACAGCAAGTCTCATTTGAATCAATAGGTTTATTTATGATGGAATATTATAAATATTGTGTAGTTTGTTTTTATTTGAAATCGTTAAACAGAACTTTCCCAAAATCAACAACTTTCCCGTTTTTAATCTCAATCCCGTCTTTTTTCAGCAGTTCTATTTTTTTCTCTTTTCCCAATTTATATCCACCAATTCGGCCATCAGAATGGACAACTTTGTAGCAGGGTATGTTTTTTAAGTCTGCGTTTTTGTTTAATATGTTCCCGACTGCCCTTGCGCATTTAACATTTCCTAAAAACAAAGCAATTTCCCTATAGGTTATGACTTTGCCCTTTGGGATTTGTCCGACCAACTCGTAAACTTTTTTTGAAAAAACAGACATATTTAATTATAACTCTTTGGATTTATAAAAAAGTAGAGAGAGTTTGCGCATGAACTGATAAAATTTAATTTACTTATGATTTATGTTTTAAATATGATTTTATATTATTCAATGTCATTTCTCGAACTCTTTGTTGAGCTTCTTTTGTCATCCAACCATAATCAGGAGTTAGATAAACATTATCTAATTTTCTGAATTTATCTCTCCAATTTTTATCTTGGAGTTCATCAAACCAGACAAAGATTTTTTTCTGCTTGCAAAATTCGTATAAATCTCCCAAATCAACTAATTCCATTCGTGCAGAATTAAGCAACACAGAATTTTGTTTCATTAATCCCAAATTTGATTCATTC
>DAOVKX010000071.1 GCA_030631505.1 Candidatus Nanohaloarchaea archaeon | reverse complement strand
ATTGATGGTGTGGATTTTTCAACAGCATGTCCAAGACGTGTCAGAGGGAAGTATGGCAGCGCTGATGTTTATTTTATCGGAAAGAAAGATTTACTGACAAACAAAAGCTCAACTGCGAGAACTAGGGATAAAGCGGACGTAGAAGAATTGTCATAGCAAAAAGCTTCAAAATGAAGCATCAATTCAAAAAAAATCAAAAAAAGCTTGACAAAAATAATATCTTTGTCTATATTGGTATATAAGCAAAGAATAAATTGGTGTATGTATAAAGGTTAATAAAGATGCGCAAGCTATTTAAGGAAGATGAATTTATTTATAAGCAGGTGGCTGAGGATCTGATTAAAAGAATACAAAAAAATGAATTTACTAAAGGCAAGCTGCTTACTGAACGTAAATTAGCAGATGAATATAATATTAACAGAATAACTCTAAGAAAAGCTGTGGATATCCTCGTTAAAGAAAAACATGTTTTTAGACTGGGTACAAAGGGAACATTTATTGGGCAGAGATCAAATTCCATAACACCCAAAACAATTGGGTATGTTCTTATTAACGTAGATGCTTTTGATGAGCATCATTCTAAAATCATACTGGAGTTTGAAAAGGCTTTAAAGAGTTTTAACTCAAATTTAATGATCTTTACTATTAATTCAGAGAATCAAATTAAAGATGTATTATTAAAACTCATACAAAGAAGGCGTCTGGATGGTATTTTAGTTACAGGATTAACAACAGCAAAAATAGTAAAACGCTTAAAAAAGCTGGATATTCCTACGGTCTTATTGGGCTATCTGATATATTCCGATCCTGTTGAGAATGAATTTGATCGTGTAATTCTGGATAGTGTTGACTATAGTTATAGAGCAGTTCAATACTTGATAAGACTCGGACATAAAGAGATAGCTTTAATAAACGGACCGTCATATCAATGGTTTTTAAATATTTACCAGGGGTATATAAAGGCTTTATCAGATTCAAATATTGAATATAAAGAAAAACTTGTTCAGAAATGTGAAGAAGATGTATCAGAACATGGTGTTATTGCAATGAACAAAATTCTGAAAAATAACTCTCCTGCCGCAGTATTTGCAGCAAACGACAGATTGGCTTATGGAGCATTAAATGCTATTAAGGATAAAGGACTGAAAATTCCGAATGACATAAGTGTTGTAGGCATTGGAAACTATGAAAACAGCAAACATACTCGTCCTCCTTTGACAACGATTGACACACAACCAAAAAAGATAGCAAATACAGCGTTAAAATTGTTGTTTGAAAGGATTGCAGATAAAAAGAAGGACGTGCAGACAAAGCTTGTTCATGTTAAAATAATAGAACGTTATTCTTGTGAAAAAAGATGAGATCATGAGACAGGAATTAGGGAGATGGTATGAAACTTGAATTAAGACACGACCGTAATTATATAAAATGGCTATCAGCTATCAAGAACAAAGTTCAACAGGCGCAGCTTAAAGCTGCTGTAAAAGTAAATACGGAGCTTTTAATGCTTTATTGGGAGCTTGGAGCTGATATTGTTGCCAAGCAGGCTGAAGCTAAATGGGGAGATGGATTCCTTTTGCAGCTTAGTAAGGATTTAACATCTGAATTTCAAGATATGAAGGGATTTTCTGAACGAAATCTTAAGTATATAAGACAGTGGTATTTGTTTTACAATAAAAATAAGGTAATTAGCCAACAAGCTGTTGGCCAAATTGGGCAACAGCTTGTTGCCCAATTGAATCTACATACAATTGTCCAACAGGCTGTTGGACAAATCACCCAAATACCTTGGGGCCATAATATTGTCATTATCACCAAGTGTAAAAACATCAAAGAAGCTCTCTACTATATTCAGAATACGATTACTCATAACTGGAGCCGCAGCATACTTGTTCATCAGATTGAAAGCGGTTTGTATAAACGGGAAGGAAAAGCTGTTAGTAATTTTGCGTTAACATTACCAAAGCCTCAATCTGATCTTGCCATACAAACTCTTAAAGATCCTTATATTTTTGATTTTTTGAGTATGACAAAGGATTATAATGAGCGGGATTTGGAAAACGCTTTGATCGGCCATATTACAAAATTTTTATTAGAACTTGGAGCGGGATTTTCCTATCTTGGTAAACAGGTTCCGTTAAAAGTATCTGACCGCGAATTTTTTATTGATCTGTTATTTTATCATATAAATTTGCATTGCTATGTGATTATAGAGCTAAAGGCTGTAGATTTTGAGCCGGAACATGCAGGTAAAATGAACTTTTATTTAAAAGCCGTTGACTCTCAATTGCGCTCAAAGCAAGATGCACCAACCATTGGCATTTTGATTTGCAAGAAAAAAGATAAACTGATTGCTGAATATGCGTTAAGTGATATCAAAAAACCTATCGGTGTTTCAGAATACCGCTTAACACATTCTTTGCCGAAGAGATTTAAATCAAATTTACCGACGATTAAAGAGATTGAATCTGAATTAAGCGGGGAAATGGGACTAAAGAAGAAATAATAATTAGGAATTTTAAAATTGAAAATTTAGTCTTTAAGGGGTTTAGAATTTAGGATTTTAAATATGGGGGGGGATGAGACTATGTTAAACAAAATAAGAAGGATTTGTGGGAGTAAAAATGCGTTCACACTTTTGGAACTTTTAATCAAGAAATAGAAATCAAAGAAATCAGGGAAATCGGGAAATCAGGGGACACAATACCAATTATAATTGACCAGGGTGTTAGAAAAAGCCATAAAATTTACCTATGGCAAGGATAGCAAGAGTAGTTGTTTCTGAATTTCCTCATCACATAATTCAAATAAAAAATATTTGCAAACCGCTATAAATTATGCCATAATCTTACTGGTAAGATAAAAGGAGGTTTATTATGCAAAATGTAGCAACGACAAAGATGTCATCAAAAGGGCAGGTTGTTATCCCTGAAGTTATAAGAGATCAAATGCATCTTGAGTCTGGTGCGCAATTTGTCGTGATTGGAGAAAATGATGTGGTTATTTTGAAGTCCATAGCGAAACCATCTATGTCGGAATTTGATAGGCTTATTCTCTGCGCACGGAGACAAGCAAAGGTTGCAGGAATGAAGGAAACTGATATTTCTGCAACTATTGCAAAGGTGCGGCTTCAGAAATGAGAATTATTCTTGACACAAATGTGTTTATGTCAGGCATATTTTAAGGAGAAAAGCTAACCAGAGGAAAGTAAAATGTATAAGAAATTAACCAGCACCACTATTAAAGAGATCCAAAATATTATTGGTGAGAAAAACGTTATTTGTGAAAAAGAATTGATGGAAGACTATTCTCATGATGAATTTGCTCTTCAGTCAATAAGAAAATATCCTGAGATAGTAGTAAAACCAAAGTCTCCCGAGGAAGTGTCTGAGATTATAAAACTTGCCTGCAAGGAACGGTTTGCAATTGTTCCGCGCGGAGGCGCTACAGGATTATGTGGCGCATGTATACCAGTCTTTGGCGGAGTAGTTCTAAGTCTTGAACGTATGGACAGAATCATGGAGATAGACCAGTCCAATCTTATGGCAGTAATGGAATCAGGGGTTACTTTAATGCAGTTCTATGAAGAGCTGAAGAAGAAAAACCTGTTTTTCCCGCCGCATCCCGGGGAAGAAAGCGCAATGATAGGTGGAGTAATTGCGACTAATGCAGGCGGAGCAAGAGCGATAAAATACGGAACCGTAAGAAACTTCGTAATGGGGCTGGAGGTTGTCTTGCCTGACGGCAGGATAACCAATCTGGGAGGCAAAGTAATAAAGGATAGTTCAGGATATAGCCTTCTTCATCTTATGGTGGGCTCTGAAGGAACACTTGGAATTATCACTAAGGCTACATTAAATATCCTGCCGCCTCCTGATACAATGTTCACTCTTATTGCGCCTTACACTAACCTGTCCGATGCTATCCGCTCAGTTCCAATAATAATTCAAAAAGGTGTTTTGCCTTTAGCCATAGAATTTGTTGAGGATGATATTGTCACTATTACAGAAAATCATTTAGGGGCAAAATGGCCATGTAAAGGAGGAAGAGCTTACTTGATTATCATTGTTGATGGAACGAGTAGAGAGGAAGTGGAAAAAACCGCAGAAAGAATATCGGAAATCTGTCTTGATAATAGCGCTGTTGATGTGTTTGTTGCAGATACGACACAGAAGCAGGAAAACATCCTGAATATCAGAAGCCAGATTTATGAAGCATTAAAATTACAGACAATAGAAATCCTGGATATAGTTGTTCCAAGAGCAGAGATAGCCAATCATATCAACGCAGTATATCAAATTTCGGAAAGATACGGGATGTGGCTTCCTAACTACGGTCACGCTGGCGACGGCAATGTTCATACGCATCTTACCAAAATAGGGATTCTTGATGGAAAAACAACCGGAGAAATGGAAGACTGGAAAGAAAAATATGAAAAGGTTAAGAAGGAAATTCATATTGATGCAAGAAACCGTGGCGGGAAGGTCTCAGGAGAGCATGGAATAGGTATAACAAAAAAAGCGTACCTGCCGTTGTTTGCAGATGAGACTCAAATTGGATTGATGAAAACAATAAAGAAGTCTTTTGATCCTAATAATATTTTAAATCCAGGGAAAATATTTGATATTTAAAGAAATCGCTTATATCTCCCAGCACACACATCTAAAATTGCAATTCTCACATTTTGTTTTATCGTATTCTGCTAATTTTTCAAACTCAAGATTGTGGATTCTTTTCCACACATCAATAATGAGCTTCTTCATATCTTCTGCCATTTTATCAGTTATTGTAAGCTCAAGTGTTTTATATTCTCCTTCTTCTATATTGTATTTTTTAACTGTTCTTTTTGAAGGCTCTAAAAATTCAAGTTTGCATGATACTACTTTGTAAGGGTCAGGCTGATTTTCCATTATTAATTTATATGCTATGAGCTGATGAAGATATGGGTCGCAGTCTTTGTTAAGAGGGTCATTGTTGTCTGTAATGTTTTTTATGTGCCTATATGCATCCCCTGTTTTGTAATCAACAACGCATACATTTCTGCTGTTTCCAACTATATCTACTCTGTCAAATCTGCCTGCAAATGAAATATTCTCATCTATGAGTATCCCAAGACTTTTTTCTACGAACAAAACAGACGTGGGGCTTTCCGCCTTTTTTTGATACCACGTT
>DAOVKX010000018.1 GCA_030631505.1 Candidatus Nanohaloarchaea archaeon | reverse complement strand
GGTCTGCTGCACAGAAGCACCATATCCCTCCGTAGAATCGCCAAATGTTTTATTCCATGTCTCGTTTCCTTCAGAATCAGTCTTTATCAGCCAGACATTACTATGCGTATTAAATCCGGGATATACGGTCATTACACTACTGAAAATAATAAAACTATTATCAGAGGTTTGTTGGACAGAAATTTCGAAATATTTATCAGGACCTCCAAATGTCTTGTTCCATTGTTCGTTGCCATTTGAATCTGTCTTTATCAGCCATACCTCACCACCACCGAAAGATTCTGTAAGACCTGCAACAATAAACCCTCCATCCGTGGTTTGCTGAACTGAATAACCCTTATCCTGATTAGAACCACCAAACGTCTTGTTCCATTGTTCTTTGCCATTCAAATCTGTCTTTATTAGCCATATATCCTTCTGTCCAGCACCGAAAGACTCTGTATAACCGGTAACAATAAACCCTCCGTCAGTTGTCTGCTGCACAGACCATCCAGAGTCATCATCATAACTGCCAAATGTCTTGTTCCATTGTTCGTTGCCATTGGAACCAGTCTTTATAATCCAGACATCAGTTCTACCAGCACCGAAAGAGCTCGTGGTGCCTGCAACAATAAACCCCCCATCAGAGGTCTGCTGCACAGAAGTTCCATAATCCCAACTAGAACCGCCAAATGTCTTGTTCCAGCTTAGAACCTGTTCGTTTGAAATTTTTTCATTATTGTTTTGATTAGAACCTTCGTTGGCGTTTCCTGTTATTGAAGAATTGGTACAGCCTGAGATAACTAAAACTAAAATAATACTAAGACTCATCAAAATATGCACTCTTTTTTTCATTTTTAATCACCTTTAAACATCATTCCATTGTTTTTTGTTCAATCCAAAAATTGATGTTGGAACAACATATCGGATGTTTTTCTCTCATTAATACTCCATCTTTTCAGATTGCATTATGTTATTCTGTTCCACGATATCTATCCACTAATGCTTCACAGGCACTTTTTTTATTTTCATTTTTGCACACATCCTTATTACCAGTTGCAATAGCATATTGAAAAATACATGGGGACTTCTTATTACAGATTGCAACATCCTCATTCTTTATAGCCAAATAACTGTAACAATTTTCAGATAATGTTTCATAATCTCTAGAAATATAACTACAGCGTTTTGGATTATTTGTTTTTATCGCTTCGGCCAAATAACAAATATAATATGGCGCATTCCGGTCGTAAATACTTTTTTCCAATATCTTTTCGCATTCATCATAATTGTCCACTGCATAACTCATCCCTTGAGTTATCAATCCTAAAAGTAATGACTCTTCTATACGACTATTAGATTGACGTTGCACTTGATTTATTATCTGAACATCATTCTGTTTTCCAGCAAGTCCTCCCATACACCAATAATATGCGAATGGTGCAAGTCTTTTAAGGTTACTACTTGCTGCGGTCCTGAAATCTGTTTTTGCGTTATTACAGGTAGATTCATCATCAGCCATACTACCAAGATTTGAGTAGCATTGAATTACATTTTCTACAAGTGCAAATTCCATAAAACCGGACCCAAATTTGTCTAAATGGCTTAAAAATAGTGTATTGCATGTTTCTACACTTGGTTTCTCTATTGCTTTAGAGACTTTATCTGCGGAGAATATAGCATTTCCAGTTATTTTTGAATCAGTACATCCCGAAATAAACATAACCAAGATTAGGCTAAAACATATTAAAACCTGTTTGTATTTATTCATTAGTCTCACGCACAAACTTTGTTTAATTTTAATCATATGTATTGTATATATCGCACAATGAAATCTATATATTTATCGATTCTGTTAAATCCGTCAGAGTCAGTGTTCAAACTCTGATTAACTTGGATCTAATTAGCTTTGAGTGTAAATATGCCTTTTGATTACAGTATCCATTCTTAGAGTATTCTCATGAAGTGAGACAATCTGTCCGAAGGACATACCCCCTTCTGTTTTTAATAAGCGAGAACTTAATTGAATATAACATTGACATATTATGATTAGGAGTATTTTTTGATGCAACTCTGTGAGAATCCTGAGCTGATTATCCCACTAACTTCTCATAATTTGTTCACTACCTGTTCAACTCAAAACCTTCATCTCTTAAGTATTTTCTGATAAGTTTGTATAATTCAACAGAGATTGATTTCTGCCTGTCGCCCATTGTCCAGAAGCCAAGTTTCAGAATCATGTAATCCGGGTTTGTAATTTCAAGGGTGCCGTATTTTGTTCTTCCTTTCTGAATCATGTACCTGCCCAGAACGTCTTTGCTTATGCTGGGGGCAGGTTCCTCTTTTTTTTCAACAAGGGCTGTTTCAGGCCTCTGTTCCGCTCTCTTGGTTTCAGCCGGCGCATGAATTGTTTGTTTTTCCGCATATCTTGCATACTGCGCAGCCACTTCAGGACTCATCCGTATTGAGCCTATACTAAGTTCAGTATTGCAGTAAGGACATGTATGCGTTTTTTTCTCTGTGTTCCATGTAAGAATCCTGTCGCATTTTTTGCATATAACCCTGAATCTCATAAAGATATTTTGTAGTAATAATTTATATATTTATATATTTCGGTTATTTTTAGCACTATGGGATGGTTTTGTATTTTGTTGCGCCCAGGCTCCATTCTATAATGAGAAGCAGCACTGCTATCAATAGTATATATTCGGTGGGGTGGATTATTGTCGTTTTCTGCTTTAGAACTGCTTCCTGGAGCGCAGCGCTTAGCGAGGTTATGTTTCTTACCCTGAAATACCACCCGCCTGTTTCTCTTGCTATATGTTTTAATGGCTCCTCATTTATGCCTGGGAATTCCATTGCTATGCCTTTGTCTTTTAATTCTTCAGGAATTTCAAATTCCGTGAGATTGACAGATGCGTTCTCTGTGCCTATACCTATTGTGTGGACTATTATGTCCCTGCTTTTTGCATATTTGATGGATTCATTTACCTTAACGCCTGCATTGTTTTCACCGTCTGTGATTAAAACGATTACCCGGGTTTTGTTTGACTTGGAGAGCAGGCCTGTGGATGTTACAAGAGCATCACCGATTGCTGTTCCTGCGGGAGTATCAAAAGACAGCCCCTGAATTGACCTTTTTACATTGTCAAAATTATCTGTCAGTTCTGATTTTACATAACTTTTTCCTGCAAAAGATACCAGCCCCATTCTGGTGTTTTTTGGCACAGAGTCTATTAAGAGGATAGATGACTGTCTGGATGCTTCCAGCCGGTTCGGCTCGAAGTCCGGCATTGACATACTGCTTGATGTGTCGATTGTCAGGACAAAATCAACATCAGGCACTTTTTTTGAATATATAATTGTTGGCTCAGAAATTGCAATAACTATGAGTACGAATGCCAAGATTCTCAGAATAAGAGGCAGAAAATTTCTGCTGATTATTTTTCTGCCCATTACCCTCTCCAGAATCTCGTAATTTGCAAATTTTATTGTCCTCTTTTTTACTGATTTCAAAGTAAACAGGTGGATTATAATAGTTAAACCAAGTATTATAATCAGCAAGTTCAGGTTTTCATAAGAAACAGTTATATCTGCCATTTAACCTGCCCCGTGTACATCAAAATATTTTATAAGCGTGGGAATAAATTCTTCATTTGTATAGACTTTTATGAACCCTGCCCCGCCGTTTTCAAAAGCTTCTTTGATTTTTTCTTCCTGCTCTTTTGCAGTGCGGTCATATTCAGCTTTTAACTTATCAAAATTAGCAACTGTATGTCCGCTGGAAACCGGATTTGAAATCCGCATCTTTCCCGCCCCTGCAGGCAGGACGCTGTCTGCAGGGTCCCTTACCATAATGCCAAGCACATTGCTGAATCTGGCGCTTGCACTTTTTAGGGCATTTTCCCATTCTTTTTTAAATCCGATAAAATCAGAGATTATGAACAAAAAAGTTTTGTTTCCCAATGAACCTGAAATCGAGTTGAGGGCTAGTTCAAGGTCGGGTTTACCGCCGTAATTTTTTGGCTCTATCATTGCGTCCAAAATCCAGTTGTATTGATAGTCTTCTTTTGATGGGGGCGACATCTTGTGGACTTTGTTGCTGAATAAGGCGAAACCGATTGAGTCTCTTGCTTCTATTGCCGCGTAAGTGATGGCGCCTGCCAGAACAGCGGCATATTCAGTTTTCAGTTTATCCCGTGTTCCGAAAATCATTGAGCTTGATGTGTCTAATAATACAAAAACATCCAAATCTCTCTCCTGTTCAAATACTTTTACATATGCTTTTTGTATTTTCCCGCCCGCAGCCAATCGCACAGTAGCTTTCCAGTCAATCAATGAGGAATCGTCGTTTTCAGTGTACTCCCTCAAACCAGCAAATTCTATAGCTCTTCCACGAAATATTATTTTATATTTTAAAGCGAATTTAAAAACATCCACTAACCTTTTCACATTAACATCTATTTCATTTTTTAATCTCTTAATGTCAGGTGTTGGAATTGTCTGTTCGCCAGAGCCAAAAGAAGCGCCGATATTACTGCTCAGGATATTTTTTAACTTCCTGATTTTTTCCTTCCAATCTTTTCCAGTTGTTTTACTTTCTATCGTAGTTATCCCCTCAATGTTTATGGCACGGGAACTACTTTAAGAAGGTCGTCTATTATTTCATCGGTTTGTATTCCCCGCGCTTTACCCTCGTAGTTCAAAGATAATCTGTGCCTTAGAACACCATGAGCAACATCCTTGACATCATCAGGAACGACATAAGCCCTGTTGTTCAAAAAAGCAGTTGCTTTTGAGGCTAACTGCAGATATATAGATGCTCTTGGCGAACCTCCATGAGCTACATACTTTATTGATTCAATTTTATAATCATTTTTTCCTCTTGTAGTGCTAACTAAGTCCACTATATATTCCTTGATTTTTGGCGATATGTGAATTTCCTTTACCAACTCGTGCATTTTAATCAGCTCCTGGGGAGACACAACCTGCTGAACACCATAATCCTCAAGATTCTTCAGTTCAATATTCTGGTCAAGTACGTGAATTTCTTCATCTTTTTTTGGATAATCTACAAATACTTTGAAGAGGAACCTATCTATCTGCGCTTCAGGCAGTGGGTAAACACCCATCTGCTCAAGGGGGTTCTGGGTTGCAAGAACAAGGAATGGCCGTTTCAAAACAAACTCTTCTCTTCCTATAGTTACCATACGCTCGCACATAGCTTCAAGCATGGCTGACTGGACTTTTGGAGGGGCTCTGTTGATTTCATCAGCCAGCACGAAATTTGCGAAAATAGGCCCCTTTACAATATAAAACCCCTTATCAGGATTATAAGCAGTTATCCCTATGATATCAGCAGGGAGCAAATCCGGAGTAAACTGGATTCTCTGGTATTTAATGTCACTGACAGCAATGCTTAATGTTCTTAAAAGAAGCGTTTTTGCAACACCAGGCACACCTTCAAGCAAGGCATGTCCGTCGCAAATGACGCATTTTATCGTGGCATCCATGACCTCTTCCTGACCAACAACCACTTTTTTTATCTCATTTTTTAATGCAGTAATCTTTTTGTTATAAGTAATAATGTCCTTGGTTAGCTTAGAAAGATTTTTATTCTGCATAGAATATATTTATACTGCGGTACCTTATAAAATTTATAGGCAAGGTGAAGTTATGAATGAAAAGTCCAGTGTACTTACAGAGGATGATATCAAGGTCAATACCACAGTCAATGAACAAAACGCACTTGCAAATCCCCAGCAGCCTGCTGGTGTGCTGAAGGGGGATGAACCAACTGTTGAGACAACTGAGAATGAACCAATTGGCAATGAGCCCCAGCAAAAAGAAATTTCTGCTCCTGAAAATAAAGACAATCAGGAACCGGAATCTGCTCCTGAAGTAGCTACTGAACAAAAAGAAGAGGTGCATGAAGAGCCAAAAAGCAGGGAGGTTCTTGAACTGGAAGAAAAAAAAGAGAAGCTTGGGGGAGATTGTCAGGCATTGGAAATAATGCTCAAAGATGGGTTAATTGACGAAAAGCTGTATAATACAGAAACAAAAAGAGCAGAGAAAATTATGTCCCGGATAGATGAAGGAGTATTAAGAATTCTGGAGAGGGAGGAGCTCGAGAGACTCAAGAGCAAACTGGAGGAAGAACTGATTAACACTTTGAAGCAAAGCAAATTCAAGGACAGGACAGATAAAATTACGAGAGACAACACTGCTTTGAAAAAAGCATATGACGGCGGTTTTATAGATAAGACTATGTTTGAAGAGAAAAAGAAAAAATTAACAGAGCGCATGAACTGGAGCAACCGGCTCGTGGATGATGTCAATGATGTTTTTGAAAAATATAAAGACCAGCTCGATAATGAAATTCACATGCAGAGAGAACTTATAAAATCGCTGGAAGATATAAAAAGGACTGAAGGGGAAACAAAAAAACTTTCTTTAAATAACAGGCTGGTGGATCTCTTTAAAAACACCAAAGAAGAGAAAAAGGAAGACATATACAGGAAAGCATTTGAAGAAATTGAGAATGCCAATGAAAAATTGCCTGAAGAAGAAGCGATTGTGAAGATTGCATTTATTTTAAAAAGTGTTGTTCAAAGGGAATTAAAAACCGGGCAGGAAATGACGTACAATGAACTTATTGACAAACTCAATTCTCTCGGCATAGATGAAGAAGTAAAGGATGAGTTCATAAACTTTTTTAGCAAGGTGAATATTTCAGAGTACGGGGGGGGATTAAAAGGTGAGGAGTTGCCGAATTTCTATATTCAAACCAAAACCTTATTGGGTTTAGTCAAGCGGGGCGTTTTAAGAAAGACGATAAGCAAAGATGTTGAAGGGAAAAAGGAACTAAAGGGACCTAAACTGGGTGTTGTGGATAAAATCCGGAGTTTTTTTGAGATATAGGTGATTCAGTGGAGTTTATTTTCATGTTTGTGGTTGTATTTTTAATACTTTTAATCATAGCACTTCGTCAGGTCAGGGAGATAGAAATTGAGGAAGATGTTGCAGAAACTGAGAAAGAAATTTTGGAGACATTTCAGGCAGAAGAAAAAGATGTTGTTCGCTCTCCAAAGCCAGGTCAGAAAAAAGAGTGAAAAATATGCATTACAGGAGTTACGAAGTTATAACTCTCTTTAGTCTGCTGTTATTCCCTGTTTCCGCGTTTATTATTGCTCCAATGGCGCATGAATTTTTTCATGTTCTGGTTCTTAAATTTTATGGCTGCGGTTACTGGGTTGATTATGTATTTGGTATAAGTGAAGGGCTTTATGCTACTATTTATCCGTTCTGCGAACTTAATGCGCAGCAGACGGTCATCCTGCTGCTTAGCGGCACTGTAGGAACTCTTTTGACTGGTTTTTTACTTATACTTTTAAGTGGCCTGTTGCTAAAAAGGAAACATTTTGTTCTTTCAACCATTTTAGCCCCTTTGGCTGTTGGCTTTTTATTTTCTTCAGCGGTCCAGTTTTTCACAAAAACAAGTGATCTTAGTATTGTGAAATCCGGCGACATAGAAAATGCATTAAGAATACTTGATATTGAGTGCATGGAAGTTACACTTCATATCATAGGTATGCTTCTGATATTATTATGTATTGTTTATTTCTGGGGAAATCTTAAATACAGTTCAGAACTTGAAATGGCAAAGGAAATAAAAGAAGAACTGGGTGAAGTAAAATGATTATCTGAAGCATGATTTGAGACAGCGGTGTTTAGTATTTTTGTGCATATTGTGTTTGCAGCACATACTGGTTGCGGGCATCACGCTATAACCTAAGAATAAGAGACGGTTAAATCACTGTCTGGAGGAGCCCGAACAGCCAGGAGAGTACATAAACAAGAATCACGATCTCTCCGAGGATCAGGAAGTACATTATAAGGCGGGACATTATGTTTTCTTTTTTATCTTTTTCTTTCAGCATCATGAGTTTTCTTTTCCTTAAAACTGTGTAGATAATCAGGAGCAGGGTCCAGAACAGGGCCAGGAGAGGCGTTATGAGATATCTTGGGAGTATGAATGGCGGCGAGGGCCTTACTATTATTTTTATTGGCGCAAAAGCATATGCATTTTCTGCTGAGCTTATAATAAGTGTTCCTTTGCATGTTTGCGGGCCTTCTTTTGTTTTAATATAGACGTCAATAGGTTTGGTTTCATTAAGTGTTAAATTATACTGCGAATTGTATTGTTTGGATATACAATTTTCAACATTTTCCAGCCTGATGGAAATTTCATGCAATTCTTTTTCTCCTATGTTTTTTAACAGGATTGGGAGGGTAACATTGGACAGTTCGTCCACTTCAAGAATTGTTGGAGATTCCAGTATCTGCATCTTTGCAAGATGTTCCCCAAAAAGCACAGTCATCCAGAAATAAGCGAGATCCAGTACACTGTTTTTTTTCATTGCTTTAATCGGCACTGCATAGACTCCCGGAGGTGTGGTTACTGAAGGGATAACAAGCATAGTTCTTGTGAGTGTTTCGTTGACTTGTATATAATCGATTAAAACTTCGCTGAATTCCCATCCAGGGTATATTAAGGGGTCAAGAGTTATGTTGCTGACAGGAACTTTTCCGATATTAGTTATATTGAACAGAACCGGGATTGTCTGCCCCTGGTATGCATCTACGCTTGTATTAATAGGGACTATGCTTATCTTAACCTGCGTTTCTCCAGGCGTTTCTCCTGAACCTGATTCAGGCTCAGGTTCGGGCTCAGTTTCTGTTTCTGTTACAGTAACAGGTGTAGGTGTAGGCGTTGGCTCAGGTTCTTCACCGCCTTCTTCATCCCCGCCCATGATATTGACTATTTCAAAATCAGCAGAAATGGTGACTTCATCACTGCAGTTGAATACACCGCCATTTTCAACCAGCACTCCGCTGTAAGTTACGTTATAAGTTACACTGTAATTGCCAATGGGGTAGGACTGTGTGCTCCATATTGCCCAGAATACCAATGAGCCCTGTGGCTCAAGAGTTCCCGGAGCCCCAAGCATGAAACTGTCATCCTGCCTGAAATATGCAACTATGTCTGTGCCGTTAAAGACAATCAATGATTCTTCTTCTGGAGTAATATTGTATTTTCTGATTATTATCTGGTTGTTTGTGACATTGTATGCTATATTCCCGTTGTTCGAATACATACTCAGCCAGAAGACTGTCTGGTTTTGAATAATCTGCGGCGGTTCAGGAACATAATAATAATCAAAAGTTCCGCTGCAGGATGGGGCAACCGAAACATAGATACTAATATTGTCATGTGTTCGGTATGCAGTTGTAAAATAATGGCTGTCTGAAACAGCTACGTCTTCTTCTGTGTTGTTCGCCCATATGCTGTAGAAATTGTATCCGCTTTCTTCAATAGTGTAATTATATTCATATATGTCCTGTGATATGTTCTGCATTTCAAAACTTCTCTGGATTGGCGATGTTATTTCAAACAATACAGTGTCTACACTTCCCTGCGGCGTTGTTACATTTGCCCTGAAACTATAATTTTGCCCTATATTGACCAGGCCGGGAGGGATTTGCTCTACATTAGTTATTACCGGAGGATAACCTTCTGAAATAAATGAGTATGTGTCTGAAGTTGATGCATTGCCGGATGTGTCATTTATAAATATCCGGTAGGTGTATGTTGTTTTGGTTTCAGGGTCGTATTTACCTTCATATGTGTTGGATGCGATTTTTTCCATAGTTATGTTTTCTGTTACCGGAGATAATATTTCCAGGACTGCGGTATCAAAATCAAAATCCCATTTTATGACATCGGCCTGGATTGTTATGTTGCCGGCATCATATTTTATCGGGTCCGGAGAATCTGTAACATCAGACACATAAGGATACACTCTCGCAGTAAAAGTGTATATTGATGAATTTGAACTTTCGCCTGCAGTGTCATTTGCCCATACTCTGTAGTGGTATTCCTTTATTTCAGATGGATTGTAGTGCGCACCGTATTTTTTTGTGTCTGAGTCGATAACATAAAGCAGGTTCATAGTTATGTTTTCTGTGACGTTTCCATCGCTGTCAAGAATCTGGAGCAGGACAGTATCCCAATTTGTATTGATATCTGTAACACTTGCATTTATTGATATGTTTCCGTCGTTCCATTTTATAGGGTCCGGGTTGTCCGCGACATCGCTTATTGATGGCGGCGTTGCATAGGTTACACTACTGCATATTATTAAGATGAATAAAAAAATCAAACATTTACAATATGTTTTAATCTTCATTTTATCCCGATTCCCTGTATTTTTTTATTAAAATAACTGCAAGGATGATTGTCAGCAGTGTAAGGAATTTTCCACTATATTGCGATTCTGTTGCCATAGCAGTTATGAAATTTTCAAGCTTTCCAAATGCTCCTGTCTGTTGTTCCGGCGTTTCTGTGTTTTCTGTTTCCTGATTTTTCTGGGTTTTTGATATAAAATCCGGAATATTTTTATCTACTGTAGCTGTATCATCATATCCTTCAGTATCATAATAATCCCATACATATTGTTCACTTAACGGGATGGAGCTGTTTGTTCTGTTGTATGTTTTATCATCTTCAGTTTCAGGGTTTGGCACAACACCAAGCAGGTTCACTTTAAATATATATTCTCTTGACTGGGCGACAAACTGCTTCATTCCTGTGCCGGAACTGCTTTCTGCGCGCGTCACTGCGCGGACTCTTATTTCCTGGGTGTTTCTTGTGTAGTATTTTTTCTTTGGTACATATACGTGGACGCTTGCTGATTTGGTTTCGATGTATGTTTTGCCGCCATCTAGGACAAGCCATTTTTTACCATGCGCCGAGTCAGGAGTTGAAGTTTTTGCTGCCCTGGGCAGTGTCAATACTTCAGGTATGACAAGTGCTTCTATATCCGGGTTGTCATCACTTTCCAGATCCAGGTATATTGTCTTATCACCCAAATTGAAGAAAGACAGTTCTACAGTTTGGCTTTGCCCCGGCGAGAGTTCAAGATAATAAGTGCCTGCACCTACACTACCTAAAGTGGTTTGTTGGGCAGATACTATACTGGGGAGTAATAAAAAAAACAAACACATAGCCAAAGCCATAATGATTTGTACTGGCGGTTTTGTTGTATTTATAATTCTTCTCATTTATTTCCCCTAATAATTTTTATTATTCTTGTTTTATTTATATGTCATTTAATCTGTTGCATTTGCCATAACGTAAATAGTTCCTGTATATTTTGCCCCGTATATCCCTCCGGGTATGTCCAGCCAGAAATCTGTTTCAAGGTCTGTTCCTGAAGGCACATCTGCCTGTATTGCCGCATAACTTTCAGACATCTTATTTGATGTGGAATACCCGCTGCAGCCCTTGCACCAGCTTATGTTCCAGACAGGTATTACTCTGTTTAGCTCATAGGTCCCGTTTGTCATATTCGTGCCTTTAATCCATACTCCGCCGTCTGCATTGTTTGAACTCTGCGGTATGGATATGTTTATCGGGCTGTTTGATGCCTGCGCTCCCGATGTCCATGGAGATATTGATGTGACTGATGGAGGGTTGTATAATGGAGGCAATAAGTACTCTGTTATCTCATTGTCTGAAATGATGAGGATAACCACTATTCCTATTTCCACGGTTGCGTTGTCTGTTGTATTTGTCAATGCATTTGTTGCAGTTACTTCAGCGTTGATATTATATAAATCGTTTTTGCCGCCTGTTGCATTGACTGTCCAATTCAGGTAGCATGTTTTATCCTTATCCAGATTTCCGCAGCTTTTCGGGTTCAGCGGCGATTCTTCTTCTATGTAAAATGGCGTTGCGCCCTGAGTAGTGCTTATGTCAGTTTCGTTGGCTCTTACTGTTGCCTGAACGTTCTGGCATGCAGAATCCCTGCAGGTTATGCTTACATTTACAATAAAGTTTCTTTCATGAGCTACTGTTGTGACAACGCCTGTCGGAGGCAATGTCAGGTTAACTTCCTGAGCTGCAGTTATTAATGTTTCTGTTATGTTCAATGTTGAGTTTGTATGATTGCCTGTTGTTATGTTGTAATATATGGTGTCATTATGAGTTATGTTGCATTTTGGATAATATGTTCCGTTCGCGTAATCTGAAGTGTCCCATGCCATTATTGCATAGCCCGTGGAATTTGACAGGTTTGTGCCTAAATCAAATGTGTCTGTTGAATTTTCCACATAAAAATTGACCGGGTAGTTTTCTATACCCTGTGTTGTATTTATATCCTGCACCCTGCATGTAAGGTTAACTACTGTATTTTGTGAAAAATTCGCGTTTTCTTCGGGCGATGTCCAGCTTATGTTTGACCAGCCCCAGACAAAAATAGTAATGTTTTCTTTGTCTGAATCATAATACTGTTTTGTTGCGTTAACTGTGATAAGTTCCGGACCCAATGAGTGAGCCGTTGGTATAGTCCAGCTTGCATTTTCGTTTGAGCCAATGTCTTCTGTTGTATTGCGCCATGTCACACTATCAGGTGTAACATCATCTTCGTTTTTATCCTTTGTGGTTGAGTTTAACCATATTACGTCTCCTCTGTTCACAGAAGTTTTATTCTGTGGATTTAATATCGAAACATTTAACTGATCTTTTAATGTGATTGTTGCTGATGCTTCTTCTGTAGTTCCGGCATAATAATAAAGCCCTAATTCATTTGATATTTTGCATGTGAATTGTTCAAGGCCTACCTGATAGTTGCTTGTATTAATAGTCAGTGAAACTGAGCCATCTGGAATAGTGTCATTGGTTCCCAGCAGGTCCATTGTAGAGTTATAAAATAAAACACTGTAGCTCTGGATTGATTCATCTGTGTCGTCATCAGTAACATTGCATTTAAGTGTTATATTCCCTCTGCTTAGTTCCTGAGCGTCTACTGGTTCCAGCCACGTTACTTTACTGTATCCATAAACATCGAAATTAAGATATTCCAAAGAATTGTTCCAGTTATCATACTGGTCTGAAGCATTTAGTCTTGAGACATGTTTGCCCACAAGCCAATTTGTTTCTACATTGATTGTATAATTTGTCCAGTTCCCTGTATGGGGGGTTGGCACTTCATAATATTCTATTTGTGAAGATGTTCCATTGTACTCAACATAAGATTTGTTTATAGATTCATTCCATTGCGCGTAGATTAAAACACTTTTACCTTTAAAAACAGAGGTATCGTTCAAAGTGTACACCAGAGCCCGTGGAGGATTTATATCTTCTTCCTGATCCTGGGTACTTAGCAACTCGTCCTGATAATATTGAGCGGATGCGTTGTATTGCAGGGTAATATTATCTGAAACAGAACAAACCATCCATTCGTTGCCAGTTGAATAATCAGTGTAATTGAATGTTGCAAATCCTTCACTATCTGTAAGATTAGTGCCTATTATGCCTGTGTCATTCTCAAAAGTTACTACATAATTGCCTATTGGGCTTTCGTTGTTGTAGTCTACAACACGACAACGCATTATTGTTGAGCCATTAACAGTAATGATAAATGGATTCAAACTGCTCTCATTTACAGAAACATAACCCCATACTTCCAATATGTCCTCTTCTGTAACATTCTCGTTTCCGGAAGTATCGTTTCCATAAATTCTCCAGGATAGAGAACCTGGGGCCATGCTTACAGGAATTTGTCCAGTGAAATTTGACCAGTCTGTTGTTCCGCTAAGCTCAATGGGCTCTGAGAGTGTATTGTTTTGCGGCGAGCCAGACTCATTTGTAGATAACCAGGCGTAATCAAGTTCAAAATTGTCGGTCCAGTTTGCATAGAGTTTTACATTTTCTCCTTTGTGGACAACACCGGTGACATTTGCACCAACATCGAAAGAGTCTGGCTTTCCTGTTTCGTATGTTGTCAGAGTTTGTTGGGCCTGATTGTTTGCAGATGCGTTATAATATATGGTAGCATTGTCTGTTATATTGCATTTTATTGCCTCCTGACCGGCAGAATTGTCAATAAAAGAATATTGAGCCCAACCACTGCTGTTTGTAATATTCCACCCTATAAATCCTGTCGAGTTATAGAATGATGTATTGTACAAATTCAAAGAGAGCCCATCATCTGCAGTAACTTTACATTTCATTGTTGCATTATTTCCAATATAGATTGTTGATGGATTAATACTGCTTTCAGTTACACCAGCCCAGCCCCATACATCAAATGTCAGGTACCAAAGAGAGCCATTTTCATTGTTAAAGCTGTCATTTGCATAAATCTTTACATAATGATTGCCCAAAAGCCAGTCTGTAGTGGTGCTGACTGTGTGATTTGTCCAATAAGTGGGGGGGGTGATGGTGTGGTTATTCAAAGTTGAAGTGGTTGAGTTATATTCTGCTACGGCTGAAGAAATCTCTTCATTCCATTTTGCATAAACTAACAATGATTCTTCTCTGTTAATTCTGGAGGTATTCAACCCATAGATATTATTGTCTAATTTTGGTGGAACATATTCAGCAGACTGGAGGTTATAAGTTGAATAGTCCTCTTCGGTAAAATCAGGGTCATTCAATTCAAAATGAACTGCGTATTGTTTTTCAATATCGCTGGTGGTGTTAAATATGTAATAGAATGTCATGTTTTTTCCAATCTGCAGCAACCCACCCAAAGATGTGTTCCATGTGACATTTCCATTGGACCATGTACCGTTTGTAAAGTTCCAGGTTCCATTGTTGTACCATATATTGTTTGCAGGGTCAATCTCCCAGGATGAATTCAGGAACTCATGGAATATCTTT
>DAOVKX010000089.1 GCA_030631505.1 Candidatus Nanohaloarchaea archaeon | reverse complement strand
AGAAAGGCGAAATCCAGCATACTACAGAGCAAAGGCATGAAATGCTTGAGCAGAAGAGAAGGAAAATAATTGATTTGATTGTAAAAGGTGGGATTGACCCACGAACCAATGCGCCCCATACGCCCCAGAGGGTTGAAAGCGCAATGGAAGAGGCAAAAGTTAATGTGGAACTGCATAAGCCTGCGGAGGCGCAGGTCAAAGGCATTGTGAGCAAAATTATGCCGTTTTTGCCGATTAAGATTGAAAAAAAGAAAATTTTGCTGAAAATCCCGGTCAATGTTGCCGGGAGGGCAAGAACTATTGTAGTGGGTTCCTGCACTATTTTAAAGGAAAACTGGATAGGCGACAAATGGAATGTGACTGCTGAAGTCCCTGCGGGCTTGCAGGAGAAGTTGTTTTCCCAGTTAAACAATCTGACTCATGGTGAACTTGAGAGTGAAAATGTAGGGTGATTTAATGACAAAAGATGACAAAGAAGACAGCAAACTTGTTGTTCCTGGCGAAGAAATCGTAAGCGGCCTGGATTATCTGGTCGGAGCAGGAACTTACAGGAAAGGAGATAAAATATATGCAAAGGTTATTGGTCTTGCGAAGACCAGCGGAAGAGTTGTTTTTGTAATTCCCCTTAATGGCATATACATGCCGAAAAGAGGCGATTATGTAATTGGTGAGATCTCATATGTCAGTTTTTCAAACTGGAAGGTGGAAATCAATTCCCCTTATGATGCAACATTGCCGATATCAGAGATTGAAGAATTCGTTGAGAAGTCTGCTGATTTAAGCAAGTATTTTAAGGTAGGAGACCTGATTTTTGCCGGAGTTGTTTCAGTTACAGAAGGGAAAATAGTGCAGTTAACAATGAAAGACTCCAAGGCGAGAAAACTATATGGCGGGAAGGTTGTAAACATAACCCCGACAAAGGTTCCGCGGCTGATAGGCAAGGCAGGAACAATGATAAATATGATTAAGGACAAGACAAAGTGCATTATTTCTGTCGGGCAGAACGGACGGGTCTGGATGAAAGGCGAAAAAGAGAATTTAGCTACAGACGCCATAGCATTGATTGATAAATTTTCCCATGTAAATGGGCTGACTGACAAAGTATCAGAGTTTTTGGAGAAAGGTGATAAGAATGAAAAAGCCTGATGACATGAAATTGATTGTTAAAGGAAAGCGCTTGGATGGGCGCAAACTGGATGAAATAAGGCCTGTGAAAATAGAGGCAGGTGTTTTGGGGCGGGCTATTGGCTCTGCGTATGTTGAAGTCGGAGGCACAAAAGTAATAGCAGGAGTTCATGGGCCCCGTGGCGTATATCCTAAATACTTGGAGAAACAAGGAAGAGCGATTTTAAGGGTGAAATACAGCATGGCTCCGTTTTCTGTGAACGACAGGAAAAGGCCCGGACCTGACAGGAGGTCTGTGGAGCTATCGAAGATGATAAAGCATGCTCTTGAGCCGGTTATATTTTTTGATGAGTTCCCGCAGTTGAGCATTGACCTGTTTGTTGAGGTCATACAGGCAGATGCAGGGACAAGAGCTGCATCAATCGTGGCAGCATCAGTTGCCCTTGCAGATGCTGGGATCCCTATGAGGGCTCTTGTTTCATCATGCGCTGCCGGCAAGATTGAAGGGAAAATAGTTCTGGATTTAGATGGTCCGGAAGATAACTACGGGCAGGCAGATTTACCTGTTGCAGTTATAGACGGCACTGAGGAAATCAGTCTTTTGCAGCTGGATGGTGAATTAAACGAAAAAGAGTTGAAGGAGGCGGTGCAGCTTGCTGTTAGCGGCTGCAGGGTAATCCATGATAAACAAAAGGAAGCTTTGAGGAGGCGGTACCAGTGATGACTAAACAGACAAAACAATATCTGAAAACCTTTTTGGATAAACAGCGCCTAGACAGGCGAAGAGCAGACGAGCAAAGACCTCTGGAGATAGAAACCGGCCTGATTGAGAGAGCAGAGGGCTCTGCCAAAGTTAAACTTGGAAATACAGAGGTTCTGGTTGGAGTCAAGCTTGATGTTGGTACACCATTTCCTGATTCTCCGGATGAGGGAGTGATTATAGTCAATGCTGAACTTTCACCCATAGCAGACCCTGAATTTGAGTCAGGACCTCCAAGAGAAAACGCTATTGAACTGGCGAGAGTGGTTGACAGGGGCATCAGGGAATCAAAGAGCATTGAACTTGGAAAATTGTGCATTGATTCAGGCGAGAAGGTCTGGATGGTCTTTATGGATATATACATACTTAACAACGAAGGAAATCTTGTAGATGCAGCGGGCATTGCAACGATTGCCGCGCTTTTAAACGCAAGATTACCAAAACTTGATAAGGATGGAAACATTGACCGCGATGCAGAACCCGATGGCAAACTGCCTGTTGTGCAGAAACCCATCCCGGTAACTGTGGGGAAAATAAACAGCACTTTGCTTGCAGATCCCACTGAAAAGGAAGAGGAAGTCATTGAAACAAAATTAACTGTGACGACTCTCGAGAACGGGAATGTCTGCGCAATGCAGAAAAGCGGCTCAGGAACAATAACAGCCAGTGACCTTGAATACGCATTTGAATTGTCGCGAAAAACCGGCAAGGAAATAAGGAAAAAATTAAACTAAGTTTTTTATTGTTTCAGGTTTATTGTAGATAAAAAGGTGTGAAAACTATGCCAAGAACTAAAAAAGTGCATTCAAGCGGGAGATTTGGAGTAAGATATGGGAGGAAGGTACGCAAGTTTATCTCCAAAGTGGAGCAGGTATCAAGGGCAAAGTATGTCTGTTCAGAGTGCTCAAGGAAATCTGTGAAGCGGGTTTCTGCCGGAATCTGGGAATGCGGCAAATGCGGGGACGTTTTTGCTGGCGGGGCATACTCCCCGAAAACCGAAGCTACTAAAGTAACCAAGGAGTCTCTTTCAAAAAGGTGATTTTATGTATATATGTATGTCATGCAAAAAGAAAGTTGATATAGACAATGTTAATGCGCAGTTTTCGTGTCCTTTTTGTTCGGGGAAGATACTGTTTAAACTTACGCCAGAAGTGGTGAAAACCATAAAGGCAAAATAAATTGGGAGTGATATGATAATGGTTTCAGAGCAGGAAGCGAGGACTTTAACAATTCAGTACCAGCAACTTCAGCAACAGCTGCAGGCAGTGATGATGCAAAAAGAAAATACAAAGATGCAGGAAATGGAAATTGATGCTGCGTTAAAGGAACTGGCAAAAAGCAAAGATGATGTTTACAAATCAACAGGTCTGCTTCTCATCAAAGCAGAGCCGGAAAAAATAAAAACCGAGTTAGGGGAAAGAAAAAACATGCTTGAAGTGAGGTTAAAATCCCTGGAAAAACAGGAAGATACGGTTAAGAAAAAAATATCAGAACTTTACGCAAAACTGACCCAGGGCGTGGCTCAGTAGGTTTTTTATTCTGAATTGTTTAATTCTGTTGTTAGGATTAAATTTTAGCGCAATGTTCCGTAACGAAGCGGAGGAAAAATTCAGAGTTTGCCCCCGAGCGTTAGGTTTTTTAAGATTAAATAAAGTTTAAAGAAAAATTGGGCTTAATGAATTATTTTTTAGTATTTTATAGTGGTTATGATAAAAAAATTTAAATAGTTTTGTT
>DAOVKX010000106.1 GCA_030631505.1 Candidatus Nanohaloarchaea archaeon | reverse complement strand
CTCCCTGGGCCTGAATGGTTTCCGGCATTTCACCGGTCAGGCCAAGGATGACAGAAACATCATGGGGGGCAAAAGACCATAGGACGTTTTCTTCTCGTCGCAGTTTGCCGAGGTTGAGCCGGTTAGAGTAAATATATTGAATTCGGCCAAGTTCGCCTTTGTCAACAAGTTCTTTGAGTTTCAGAACAACCGGATGATACCAGAGAAGGTGGCCTACCATTAAAATTTGTTTATGCTCTTTGGCCAGATGGTTGAGTTCAATTCCTTCTTTTTCCGATAGGCATAGTGGTTTTTCAACATATACATCCTTGCCTGCCAGAATGGCATCTCTGACCATGCCGGCATGAGTCGCAGCCGGTGTCGCAATTGCAATACCCTTAATCTCGGGATTGGCCAGCACTTTATTGAAAGAAGCTTCACCTGCAACATCAGGATATTGAACCATGAAATTTGTGATAGTATCATTGTTTGTATCGCAAAGGGTGTGCAGAACACTTAGGCCATAAAAATTCCGAACAAGATTTTTACCCCAGTATCCTGTTCCAGCAACGGCAATGGTTTGTTTTTTTATTTTCATTCATCCAACCTCTGTGCTCATAGTATAAACTGCGGTCGTTTGTTCAGTTCCAGCCGCAGGCGACCAAACTCTTCATGTCGTAAAACCAGAGTTCTGATTTTACGCTCAATATATTTTTCAGAGAAGGCAAAGGAGGGGCACGGAGTAGGGCACGCTGGTAGTTTTGTTAGTTTATTGCTAATCATAATGAGGGACATTATGTTGCATTATGAACTTAGGAAACGCAAAGGTTGATTATGAACTTGGGTGAAAGCTGGGTTATGATCTTACCCTTTCCGCCTTCGTATAACCCTAAAGTTGTTGTCTTCCGCTATCTACTGACCTCGCAAGGAGAATGGCCTGCGGTCAAGTTTGCTACTTGACTCTTGCTCTGAATTCATATTCTAAATCATTATTACGTCTGAATTTTCTCTTGTTTTCCATAGTGTTATCGGTTAACCATAAAAGAATGCAAAATTCAACACGAAACGAAATTTTCCATTCTTCACCTTGAGTACAAGCATAGATAAAAAAAGCCCACCGTATATAGGTAATAGGCGAAATATTTTCCATCTAACCGAACTGTTGGGTGCGAAGAGAGGAGGTGGTTAAGGCAACAGCGGTATTTAAAAGTATATTAGAAAATACAACACAAGGAGAGGATTATGCCAGATGACTTAACACGTAGAAAACCAGAAGATCCAACCAAGATTAACGTAAATCAAAGTTGGGAAATTGAATACTGGACAAAAAAGCTTGGCGTGACAGAGCAGCAATTGAGGACAGCCGTAAAGGCTGTTGGTCCTCTTGTAAAAGATGTTAAACGCTACTTGGGATTATGAAAAGGAGTTAATCATGTCAACAACTGGAGAAAAGCCAGGTATAGGCACATATACCTGCACAAAATGCGGCGAGACGGTAACACTGGATGACAATACTGATACATTGCCCCCTTGCCCACGCTGCCATGGTACAGATTACCGTCCGTAGCACCCAACATGTCGCTTCAGCAAACAGCCAGGGCAAGGTGATTTATGCAAATTGAAAGTCCGTAGTCGCCCTGGCTGCGGCTAAACGTGTGGATTATATTTTTAAATCTTAAATTGTTGAAAGGAAAAACTAAAAATGTCTAAAGAAGAACCTGAACAAATTATTGAAATGACCAAAGTGATATTTAAAGACAATAATGAGATTTTCACTGATGTTACTTATTCTCATACCAATGACAACCTAATAATTCATATTGTAATTCCAATTGAAAAACTAAAAATAACTACTATAAGAATAGTCATCCCAAACCAATTATTAAATAATGTTATTGAGGTAATAAAAACCAAATTAACCATTTTAATTAATAGCAAAATTAAAGAAGCCAGAATTTTATTTAAAGAACTACGTCTTATAAAAAAAGGACATCGTACTTGGCTTCTTTAATCACACAGCCTGTATTCTTGTTCCGCCCGGCTTAGGACTCTCCTCTCGGAGCTGACTCCCGGACGTCTCTACTGACCTGCTGGCTAAACTTTAGTCAGGTGGGACTTCCGTAGTACTATATACTGCAATTACCCACTGGCTAACACCATCGAATTTCATCCCACTTAATGGGAATCCCAACGATTCGGATTTATCTGGACACGAGCAGAAAAATGTTATGGATTTTAATCTTCGATATTAAAATGTTCATATAATTCATTGATGTTGTCAGGTTTTAGTTTATCCTTGTCCTTAAAGAAACCTACGAGTCTTTCAAACTGTTCTCCCCAGTTGTTGACAGCCTTGTAATTGGTTTCACATGTGTTTCTCCTGTTTTCAGGTCTAAAACATTCCCAGCAATAGTTTATTAATTCCGATCTGTGTATATATTTTATCTGATTTATTCTTGGTAGTGGTCGGTCTGGTGCAAATAATATTGGTCTTATAGTAATGTTATTTTTTGAAATGACAGGAAAAGCTTTCGAAGATTGTATTTCTCTCGGTGTTATTATCTGAATAAATTCATCAATTATATCCTTCATCTCTTTTTCATCAAAAATACCAATCCATTTAAACAATTTTTTCAAACGATCAGGATAACGCCATAAGGATTCATTGAACTGTAATTTCTGTTTTCTTCCTTTTACCTCGCCTATAATTATATCTATTTCACTATCATTTGGAATTTCAAGTATGCCTGAGCAATCTATAATCCTGTCCGGTTGACTATGTCCACGAAATCTAACTCCAATTATATCTATTTCTCCCTCAACCTCGGTATCAT
>DAOVKX010000012.1 GCA_030631505.1 Candidatus Nanohaloarchaea archaeon | reverse complement strand
TGAGTTTATTGGCGGTAATGAAAAAACCGGTGAGAAATTTATTAAGTTAAAATGGGTAAAACCAAGTGATGTGCAAAAATACTTTACAACTTCCCTGCATCCGGAACTATTAGATTATTTAAGGACGTTGGATTAGTGGCTGGCTACGCCAAAACTTCTCATAACCACATAAGTTAAGTGAAAATTACTCGATGAGGGGTTCAATCGATAATATTATAAAATCCAGTTTTCTCTTAAATTAATATGACAAAGATTTTCATGATTCATGGTGCTTTTGGGCATCCGGAGGAAAATTGGTTTCCCTGGCTTAAATCCAAATTGGAACAATTAAATTGTGAAGTTTTTATTCCAAAATTTCCAACACCGGAAAACCAAAGTTTAGAAAAGTGGAATGATATATTTGAAAATTACGAAAACCAATTAGATGAAAATAGTATTGTTATTGGGCACTCTACAGGAGCAGTATTTTTATTGTCAGTTTTAGAAAAATTAAATAAACAAATTAAAGCTTGTTACTTAGTTTACTGTTTTACAAGAATGCCGGATAATTTAGAAATCAATAAAACATTTACAGATAAAACTTTTAATTGGAATGCAATAAGACGAAACTCAAATTATATAAAAATTTATCATTCTAATAATAATCCCCATATAGATTTAAAGTATCCGAAAAAAATTGCCAGTCATTTGGACTGTAGCTTGGAAATAATAAAAAATGCAGGACATTTCAACGAGAAAGTGGGATATATTAAATTTGAAAAATTATTGGAAGATATTAAGCCAATTCTTTAATGCCAGCAGACTGTGTCTTACTGAACAAATATACCTTTTACTATATGTTTAAATAGGTCTGGAATAAGATAATATTATGAAACAAGCTATTGTCATACGAACAGATTTAAAGATGGATACAGGCAAGATTGCGGCGCAGTCAGCTCATGCTTCTCTGGAATCTTATAAAAAGGCAAACAAAGTTTTAAAAAAACTCTGGGAAATCAGGGGGCAGAAAAAAGTTGTTCTAAAAGTAAACAGTGAAAAAGAACTGTTAAATTTATTTTCCTGTTGTAAAAGAGAAAAAATTTCCTGCGCTTTGATAAGAGATGCAGGAAAAACGCAAATCGAGAAAGGCACTATAACTGCTTTGGGAATCGGCCCTGAAACAGATTCCAAAATTGATAAAGTAACTGGCTCTTTGAAACTGCTTTGATATTGAATTTTTTTGTGAAAGAAATAGCATCAAGAAATCGAGGATTTCAGGAATTGGTCTAATATGAATCAAAGCAAGCTCTTAATTCTATTAATACTACTTTCTCTGTATTCTTTATCAGGATTATAAATTTCCAAAGTAATATTTCCTGAATAGTTTATCTCTTTAAGTCTATCAAAAATTGGTGTAAAATTAATCTTTCCAGCACCAATCGGAAGATGTAAATCGAATTTTTCATCATCCCCACTAACATTATCATGCACATGGATATGTTTTAAAATATGACTAAACTCATTAATTAAGCTAATAGAACGATTTTCTTTTGCAAATAAGTTTGCATGACCGATATCTAAACAAAAATATAATTTAGGAACTGCATCAAAAACTTTCTTCAAAATATCTATGTCTTCTTCTGTATTCTCTAATGTTAAGATGCAATTCTTTTCTTCGGCAAATTTAGCTAAGTTTTTTAGTTGTTCTATTTTAAATGCAAGGTTAGTTTTGGTTGGCAAATGCCTACTAAATAAATGAACTACAAAAAGTTTTATGTTATATTCTGATAAAATTCCTATGAATTTTTTACATCGTTCTACTTCTTCTTTCTTAAAATCTATTTCTGGCAGATGTCCAATTAAAACAGGTATTGTGGTTTCAGCCCTCTTTAGTTTATTTTCAAGATTTTTGTTTGGTTTTATTGGTAAACCTAAATCTAATTCTGCAAAATTGTATCCTGCTGTTTTGAGACCTTGAAGTTCTGAACCCAAATCTTGTTTACAATATGTTGAACCGCCAATTTTTGATTTCATAATAATTGATTAATCCCTATTCTTTATTACTTTTCTTTGAATGGCATATCATGCCAAATTTTGCATAAACTGTCATTTCTCCCAGATATTTTTTCCTTTTGCGCCTCTGCGAAATTCATACAGGAATGCAACGCACTGGATGAAGATTATAAACACAATATACGGGAAAAAGAAGAAATAAACAAATACATGCTTCAAGTCCGGCTTTGTAAGCTTCAGAGACATGACCAGCACATACGCGAGCATTAAAACAAAGCTCAGTATGGTCAGGAACAGCCGGGTGTTGAGCAGATAAACGCCGGTCCATGTCTTGTACATCAGGTCAAACATGCCATATGTTGTGAACCATTTCAGGAAAAACTGAAGAACGCTCAATGAGATTATGTTATTATTCAAAAAGAAATACCTGTAATAATCGCTTAACATCCAGTAAACAACTGACGGGAGATAAACAAGGGAAAAGATATACCAGTAAAGATGTGTCGGCAGTGTGTATGTTCCGAGAAAGCCGAATTTTCTTGATAAAAACATATCAGAATGCTTTTTGACGACCTGGATTGTTCCTCGGCCCCACCGGAGTCTCTGGATAAACAATGACTTAAAAGTTCCCGGAACTGTGGTGTGGATAACTGCTGAACTGGCCATAACTGTGCTATAGCCAGCTTTTTTGAGGCGCAGTACAATATCAAAATCTTCTGTTAATGTATCCTCACTGAAACCCTGGATTTTCAATAGGGCTTTCTTTTTAACAGCTACAAACCCAGGAACAACAGATGTTGAATTTATGACGTTGCAGACATACCTCCAGCTTGAAGAAAGCATATATTCAAAATCCTGAAACCATGTAAGCGGGTTTCTTGTGCACCTTGCCCTGACAACGCCTGAAACTGCTCCGACTTCTTTATCAGAAAGCGGGTGAACTATGTTTTTCAGACTGTTTTCAGTTAAAAAAGAATCTGAATCCAGAAAAACAAGCGTATCAAAACGCGCTTTGCCAACACCGAAATTTAATGCATTTGCCTTTCCTGAGTGTTTTATTCTGAACAGTCTGATTTCGGGATGTTTTTCCTGTAATTTTTTAACGAGTTCATAGGTATTGTCTGTTGAACCGTCATCAACTACAATTATTTCTTTTTCTTTTGGATAATCAGAAGATAATATGCTTTTTATAGACTCTGTTATGGACGCTTCTTCGTTATGGGCAGGCAAAATTACAGACAGGTTAGTATAATACGCTACGTTCTTTCCTTTTTTTGGAATTAAATAAAGGAGTATCCATGTTATGTAAAAGAAACTCAATGAGGTAAAAATCAGGACCAGAAATATATCAAGCATCGGCACACCATTATATTTTTGTCATGGCATTAAGGTTGCCTTCTTTTTCTATGGCGGACCATTCCATTTTTTTACCCAAAAGCGCCTTAAAAAACCCTATACAAACGCCAACGGAAACCAGTATGCCTGTAGTTAAAAGAGCGGTCATGGCAGGGCGTAAAATACCAAGTTTTCTTTCCTTAAACAGGGCGACAGTTCCGCCTACCAAGAAGCCGGATGTTATTAAAAACATCTTTGATGTCTGAGTCAAAAATTTTACTATGTCAATAGGTGCCGGGGGCTGCGAAAAAAAGAATATTGTCCCTGTAATCAGAAAAGATAAAAGCAGAAATGTTGAGAGATACCCGACAGACATTGTATATGTCATCATAAGTTTCTGTAAAAAACTAAATGGTCCGAAAAAAATTGCCTTTGAATGGTCCAAAAACGCTTTTGTATTCCCGTAAGCCCATCGTTTCTGCTGCTTTATCAAACCCTTTAATGTGTGGGGCACTTCCCCTTTAACCTTGAGGTCATTAAGGTAAACTATTTTATGCCCGTTTTTGAGCGCTTTAAAGGAAAAATCCGTGTCCTCGGTTAAACTGCCTTCTTTCCATCCTCCAAGCTCAAGCAACAGGTCTTTTCTTACTGCTTCACCTGAACCAAACATAAAAGGGACTCCTAATTTTTTGTTAATGGGAACAACGAGATTATAATAAAACAACAGCAAAGTTGTGGAGAGTTTTGAAATGTAGTTTGTATTTTCATTTAAGAAACTCCATTTTGCCTGAACGCATCCCACTTTTTTGTCTTCAACAAAAGGCCTTACAACGCGTTTAAGAAAATCTTTATTTGGCACAAAATCAGAGTCAAATATGACAATTATCTCGCCTTTTGAATACTTGAGCATGTAATTTAGATTTCCGGGCTTAAACCCGTCATTATTTCCGCGCTGTGTAACCAGTATTTTATCTTTGTGTTTTTTTGCAAAATCAGCTATCATTTTTGAAATTTCAGGGTTCTTGCTGTCATCGCCGATTATTATCTGGAATTTGTCTTTTGGATAATCCATTTTCAGACAGCTTTTTGCACATCTTACTGCAACCGGCTCATTAAATGTGGGAATCTGCAGAGTTATCGAAGGCCATATAATGCTCCTAGCCGGATATTTTGATTTTTCCTCTTTTGAAAAAATCCCCATAACTGCAAGGAGATAGAAAAAGATTGAGAAAAAAGCTACAGGGAACGATAAATAATTAAAAAGAAAGCCGCTCATTTCATGGATGAATTCAACTGTTAAAAACATAAGTTCCCCTGCCAAAAACCATTTCCTTATATATATTACTAAATGTTATAAATATAAATATGAGGAGCCGTAAAACTGCGTATATAATAGCTGCCTTAATGGCGTTTATTATTTATTTTTCCGGGATTTTTACAGGTTTGTATGTGCAGGAAAACACTTTCAGGTATACTGAGGAAAAGGTAAAATCCCTGCAGAACCGGCTGGAAAACATCCAGCTAGAGTATATGTATTTAAGCACAATGGGTCAGGAAACAGGCTGTGATTTTTTATCTGTTTTAGTGGAAAAAACCAACAACGAAGTCTGGAGCATAGGCAAAGAGCTGGTAGCTCTTGAGAATGAAAACCCTGGAGACGAAAGAATAGAGGAACTGAAAAAAGACTATTCCCTGCTGTCTGTTCGGGCCTGGATATTAAACTCGCATATAAACCAGAAATGCGAAAAGGAGTCCAAAATATTGCTTTACTTCTACTCGGTGCCATGCCCTGACTGCATAGCACAGGGAAATGTTCTGGATAATTTAAGGGAAAATGTTTACAAAGACAAATTAAAAGTTTTTGTTCTAAATATAGATTCTGAGGAACCAATAGTTGAGGTTTTAAAGGAGACGCACAAGATAAAGACTACTCCGGCAATAGTCATCTGGAATAACACATATGAAGGGCTAATAGGGGAAGATGAACTAAAAAACATAATAGAAAAATCCGGTGATTAAATGTCCAAAAAGAATGATTATTCAAAACTAACCAATGCAAGCACAGCGATGATTATAGTTATTGTGCTGTGCGCCATCTTTTTTTCAGTGATGATTTACAGTAGTTACCAGCACCAGAAAGCTGAAGCATACTGCAGCAGCGTACAAAACCATCCTGACCTAAGCGTTCCGTGTGTTTGCAGAGTTGGTGATGGTTCATACATTCCAGACCATCTTAAAGATAAAACCAAGCCCTTGTGTGTCTGCACCTGCGATGTTAACGGCAGTGTGCTTATATATCCTATATTCAGGGCGATATAATCAATAAATGAAAAACTCGTTTAATAAGACCGTTGCATATGCACCCTTTGGCAAAGAGAACTGAACAACTATTTTTAATTTTCCTTTGTTTAACTCATCCTCTGATATATTTAGTATTTTAAAACCATGAAATTTCTGGAATGCTATTCTTTCCGACCCTTTCAAACTTAACCCCTGAGTCTGGCCTACTCTGAACCTGCGTAAATCCAGGTTTTCTTCCTGTAAAATACTTCTTAATATTCTAACTACATTCTCATCTTTCGGAAGTTTCATATTGTAACCAAAAAGGGGCAGTTTTAAATCATAACCAGTCATATTTTTTTCTATGGCTTTTGAAAGGGTTTTATTGAAAAGGTAGGATTGATAGGAATGCAAAAACAATTTTTGCAGTGAGAGGGGCAGAAGTTTGAGCGAGCCATTATAGCCATCTGGTTTTTTGAGCAAATAGCTGATTATTTTCTTTTCGTAAAAAGCGGATTTCGGAAGTTCTTCAAGTTCTTTTTTTAAATCAGAAGGATTTGAGATGTAAGTTAAGACTGCTTTTTTGATATTGCCATTGATGATCTCTTTTCCAACCAGATGATTTACGCCTCTTTTTGCCCCGAATCTCTGAATGCCGAAATAGTTGGGGAAATGTTTGTTTAACTCAATTAATTTTTTGTTCATTATTTGTTCAATTTTTTTCTTTTTCATGCTTATGTTTCTTATTGTTATTGTGAATTCATTCCCCCATAGCGCACCCAGGTAAACCCTGCTTCCCTGTCCCAATGTCTGAATACATGTGTCTTTTATTTTCAGGGACTGGATTTTTTTCACAGGAACGTTATATGCGGAAACTCTCTGGGTTGTAACTGCATTTTTGTCTTTCATGCCTGCAATACTTATATTCCTGCGTGAAATCCCTAACTGGTCGGCGATAATGCCAAGAATTCTTAAGTTTTCCCAGTTATACTTCTCCAAGAGAAAAACAACGTAATCTCCTTTTTCGTCTGCCCTGTACTTTCCGCCGATTTTAAGCACTTCTTTTTCCGGGGAAATTTCATTAACTATAAAATCCTCTGGAATCTGCTTAATCTTTCCTTTTATCCTCTTTGTCTCAGAAAAAGGTTCCATACTCATTTTTATATTTTTTAATTCTTTATATCTTAATAAGCAATAAATAATTATAATGGGAAATCTGTGTTTCTCTCGTTTTAGTTTATAAGGTTGGTTGAATGGAAAAGAAAAGATTGATAGCGTATAAAGTAAGAATAAAGGATATAATGCAGGGCGATTATATTAAGCAGGAAGGTTTTAACCCTAATTATGTCTTGACACATCACGGACAGAAAATTTCAAGGGTCCGTGTACTTGCAGCAATACTAAACACATACAAAAATGATGAAGGAACTTACGCATTTGTTGTTCTTGATGACGGAACTGAATCAATAAGAGTTAAGGCATTTAAAGATATAGAACTATTAAAAAACCTGAAAAAAGGAGGTCATGTTGACCTTGTCGGAAAAATCCGCGAGTACAATGACGAAAGATACATAGTCCCTGAAATCATAAGGCCTGTTGATGACCCGAATCTTGAGACATTAAGAAGAATGGAGGTCCTGAAAAACATAAAAAACTGGGAAGAAAAGAAAAAGATAATTTTTGAAAATAAATCAAAATACGCTTCAGTTGAGGAATTAATGGGAGTATTAAAAAATAAATTTAATCTGAAAGAAGATGAAATAGAGTCTATACTGGAATTAAATGTTGTAGAAGAGGAATCCTCTGAAGAGAAAAATGAAGCGCTTGAGGAGAAAAACGCAAGAAGCATCGTGTTGAAGACTATTGAAGAACTGGATGATGGTGAAGGTGTTCCTTACTCGGAAATCATGGAGAAGGTAGGTCTTCCGGAAAACATTGTTGAATCTGTCCTGAATAAACTGCTTGGCGAGGGAACATGTTATGAGCCACGCGCCGGGAAACTCAGGATTTTATAGGTGATTATATGGAAAAATACAGCTACAAAGAACTGCTGGAAAAGGCAAGGAGCAGACTGCCAAAGGAAGCGCTTAACAAAGAACGGTTTGAGATTCCACATTTAAAATCAATATTTGTGGGTAAGAAAACAGAGATTGTAAATTTTGTGAGTGCTGTTAACACTATTAGAAGAAAACCAGAACATTTGTTAAAATACTTAACAAAAGAGTTGGCGTCACTTGGCGAAATTGAAGGTAAAAAGGCAGTTTTCAACGGCAATTTCGGGAATTCCCTGATTAATGCAAAGTTCAATAAATACGTTGAAGGTTTTGTTCTGTGCAAGGAATGCAAAAAGCCGGATACAACAGTAATGAAAGAAAGTGGCCACGACTTCCTGAAATGCGAAGCGTGTGGCGCAAGAAGACCCATACAAAAACTAAAGTGATCTCTTGTTTTTAATGAAAAAACATAAGACGGATGATGGGGTTGTCGTTGCCGCCTGCGACAGAGACATTCTCGGCAAAACGTTTGAAGAAAACAATTTAGTTCTGAATATAGATGAAAAATTTTTCGGCGGTGAAGTCTGCGAATTAGAAGAGATAGAGACGGAACTAAAAACAGCATGCACATCACACATTGCCGGGAATAATATTATCAGCAGATTGATAGAAAGAAAGGTTCTTGATAAAAATAGCATTCTTGAAATAAGCGGAGTTAAGCATGTTATGGTGTTTAGAATACCTTAAAAATCTTTAAGTATTAAAATCAAACAATTTGTATGAAAAAATTCTGCCCTTTGTGCGGGAAGGAAACTGACAGGTTAATTGACAAACTTTGTGATGAATGCCACTCTAAAAAACCGGTGCGCAAAGAAACCAAAAAAAAGAAAGTTTATTTTTGCGTAAGATGTGAGAGGATAAAACAGGGCAATGTATGGGTGCATAAACCTGTTGAGGAAAATATGCTCGTTGTCAAGGATGTGTGCCAGGCATGCAGCAGAATAAGCGGGATGTATTATGAGGCAATAATTCAAATAAGGGGAAATAAAAAGGAAAAGGTTAAATCTTTTGTTGAAAAGAAAATTAATGAGCTGTCAAAAAAAGATGAGCTAAGCTTTATTTCAAAAATCGAGGAGAAAAAAAAGGGCCTGGATATATACGTTGGCTCAAAAAAAGCGGCAAAGAGTATTTTAAAAGAAGCCAAAAAGTTATATAATCTTGAAACAAAAGAATCGTATACTCTTATTGGAGAGCGAAAAGGAAAAAAACTTTACAGGGTAACAATTTTATTACGGTTGATATGATGAGAGACAACAGAAATAACAGCGTGGAAGAAGTTGTAAGAGTGAGGACGCCAAGAAGCGGTGAATTTCTGGGTATTGTTGAGCAAAGACTGGGTTTCGGGAAAATGAGGGTTATCTGCGCAGACAAAAATGTCAGAGTCTGCAGAATTCCCGGAAAATACAGGAGACGGTTGTGGGTGAAGGCAGGATATGTAGTCCTTGTCAAACCATGGGAAACGCAGAGCGACATACGGGGGGATATAATTTTTAAATACCGACCGGCTCAGGTAAAATGGCTGCGAAGCAGGGGATTTTTAAAGGGGCTTGAGGAATAAACACCAACATATATAAATTTATAAATCAAAATGTGAATACGTTATGATAGAGTCTCAAAGAATACCAAAAGAACGCGTCAAAGTGATTTTTGGTCAAAACGGGTTCATAAAAAAGAAAATTGAAAAATTTTTGAACTGCAGACTAACGCTTCTGGAAGAAAATTTTGTGCAGATTGAAGGCGAGGATTCTCTCGACTTGTGGAAAGCCAGAATGGTTGTCGAGGGCATTGGACGGGGGTTTGAGTTTAAGGAGGTTTCCTGCCTGAAAAATGATGAATATATGTTGAGAGTTATCCATTTACCTGAAGTTTTGGGTAAACGGGAATCCACATTAAAGCGATTTAAAGGCAGATTAATCGGGACGCAGGGGAAAATAAAAAAAGAAATTGAAGAAAAGACAAAAACAAAAATAGTTATATCAGGAAAAACTGTATCTATTGTTGGCATTGGTTCAGGAGTGCATACTGCGGAACATGCAATAGAGTTGATTTTAAAGGGGAAAAAATTCGGCACACTATTTAGATACCTGCAAAATGCTAAAGTTGATGAAGAGTGATTTTATGACAATTGCAAAAGAACTTGCAAAGGAGCACAGGGAGATTTCTGTTGCGGAATTCTTTGAGAGGAACAAGCACTTGCTGGGTTTTGAAAACCTGCAAAAATCTTTACTGACATGCGTTAGGGAAGCAGTTGACAACGCGCTGGATGCCTGTGAGGATGCAAGAATTCTTCCACAGATTTATGTTGAGTTGAAGGAGATTGGTGAAAACCGATTCAAAATAATTGTAGAGGATAATGGTCCGGGAATTGTAAAGAAAAACATACCTAAAATATTTGCCAAGCTGCTGTACGGCGGGAAGTTCAATCTCTGTCAGTCAAGAGGCCAGCAGGGAATCGGGATAAGCGCCTCTGTTTTATATGCCCAGTTAACAACAGGGAAGCCAACAAAGATTTATTCAAGAATCGGCGATGGGAAAAGCCATGTTTATGTTCTGCATATTAACATATCAAAAAATGAGCCGGAAATAATCTCAGAGGAAACACTGACTGGAGTAAATGGTCACGGAACAAGAGTTGAGATGGAAATAAAAGGCAAGTACATAAAAAGCAGACTGTCGGTTAATGAGTATTTACAGCAAACTGCTATTATGAATCCTTTTGCACAAATTATTTATATTGCTCCCGACGGCAAGGAAACAGAGTTTCCAAGAGTTGTAGATAAACTACCCCCCAAATCAAAGAATATTAAACCTCACCCACATGGTGTTGAGCTTGGCATACTTATCAGAATGCTTAGGGCTACGACTGCCAGAAACATTGCAGGGTTTTTAACATCAGATTTTTCAAGCATCGGCAGAACAACAGCCATCAAGGTTTGTGAAAAAGCCGAAGTAGACCATAAAATAAGCCCTAAAAGCATTACACGAAGCGAAGCTGATAAAATACTGGATGCCCTGCAGGAAGAAAGAATACAAAAACCGCCAACCAACTGCCTCTCGCCTATAGGCGCAGATGCAATACGGGAGGGTTTGACAAAAGAGATTCATCCTGAATTTGTTGCAACACTCAGCAGGAAGCCAACAGTATACAGTGGTCATCCCTTCATAGTAGAAGTTGGTATTGCCTATGGCGGCGACCTTGAAAAGGAGGGGAATATAAGTCTTCTAAGATTTGCAAACAAAGTTCCGTTGTTATACCGGCAGTCTGCATGCGCTTTGACAAAATCAGTTACCCAAACAAGCTGGAGAAGATATGGATTAAAGCAAAGTTCCGGGGCATTGCCTCAGGGCCCTGTTGCCATACTAATTCACTTTGCTTCTGTATGGATACCTTACACTTCAGAGAGTAAAGAAGCTATTGCTGCGTATCCGGTTATCATGAAAGAGGTCAGATTAGCCCTGCAGGAAGTTTCAAGAAAGCTTGCGTTATATTTATCCAAAAAAAGAAGGAGCAAATATCAGGAAGAAAGAATAGCAATGTTTAAAAGATATGCATCAGAAATAGCAGTTGCCTTGTCGGGATTAACAGGGAAAGAAAAAGAAAAAATTGAGGAGAACATGATGAAACTGGTTGAGGAGAAAATAAAGAAACTTGAACTGGAAACAGAAGAGAATTCTGAGTTGATTACTGAGGATGTTGAAGAGACAGAGGAAAAAACTGAAGATAAATTTAAGGAAAACGGAGATATTGAATAGGTGACTTTATGGGGCTTACAGAGGAAAGATTAATAAAGAATTTACAGACTATGGGGAAGCGGGTCCTGGAGAACATAAACCAGGGCGAAAACCCTGAACTGGAGATTTTGACCAGGGCTTTAAATAATGTATATTATGATAATTCCACCGGGCTGATAAAGTTAGGAGATAAGTCTCAGAAAAGATATTACTTCAATGTCAACCAGGCAAAGAAATTCATGCAGACTTTGCTGATTGCTGACAGGATAAAGTGGCTGATGGAACAGGGAAAACCGGCGCTCAGCATCAGACAATTGTTCTATACTTTGAAACACAACATTCCCGGCTCAAAAGAAAACACATTTGATAATCAGGATGAGTCTGACCCAATAATAGAAGATATTGAAGTCATGATTGATGCTCTTCGGGAGCAGTTAAAACTTATTGCAACGCCAAAGGGAGTCTTGTCAGGACCTATAATGGTTAAAGACAAAACCGGAGACCTATTGGATTACACAAAGATGGGTTCTGCGGGAGGCGCTGTTCCTCCTATTGTGGAAGATGACTTTTTCCACATAAAAGAATGCAGCGCAGATTTCATTCTAGTTGTGGAGAAATTCGCAGTCTGGAATCTTTTAAATCAGCAGAAATACTGGAAAGATGCCAATTGTTTATTGCTTACAGGGAAAGGGCAGCCGGCAAGAGCTGAAAGACGGCTCGTAAACCGGCTATCAACTGAATTGAAACTTCCTGTATATGTGTTTGCAGATATGGATCCCTGGGGTTATTATATATATTCGGTTTATAAACAGGGTTCAATCAATCTTGCGTTCTTCTCTGAAAAGTCAGGGGCTCCGCAGGCAAAATACATAGGTTTTATGACAAAAGATGTAAAAACTTTTGATATACCTAAAAGCTCACATATCAAGTTAGAGAATGTTGATTTAAAGAGGATAGAAGAATTAAAGAATTATGACTGGTTCAAAACAAAAGAATGGCAGGATGAATTAAAATCCTTAAAAGATTTCGGTAACAAGATTGAACAGGATTCATTGGTTGCAAAATCAATAGAATTCACTGCTAAAGAATATCTGCCTTATAAGATAGAGAACAAGGAATTTCTGAATTGAACTTCCTCGAAGTTCAATATAACTCTTGCGGTGGATTCACGATATGATTGTTTGGATTCGGTTTTTTGATGACGCTGTTCTAAATTTAAATAGTTGCCTTAAAATAATATCTCTATGGTAATGCTTCAGGGGTCTGAAACTGAAAGAGTTATTTTTGAACTGGAAAAAGAAGCTCTTGACTGGGGCGCAAAATTCGTCGTATGTTATGAAGAGTGCATACCATTCGATAAAGTGGATACTTCTAAAATTAAAACAGAAAGGGTTGGAGAGTCAAAACTCTTCAAAGAAGATGCTGCTAAGATTTATAAAATTATAGGTGAAAATGAGCATATGTATCGTGCTTTGATAGGTATTGATGAATATCGTGAGGGTTTCAATCCAGTATTAGTGAATTCTGTCCTTGAGTTTTGTATGCGATTATAATTTCTAACCCTATGGAATGGTAGGAACTCATAAATAGAACAAACTGGTATTTTTTTAAAGATTCTTATTAATATATTTAAAAATGCAAAGCATTTTTAATATATCAAAAATCTACGATTTTTAGATATATATATAGATTACATAAGCCCTGGTAGCTTAGCAGGTAGAGCGCGTGGCTGTTAACCACGAGGTCGCAGGTTCGAGTCCTGCCCGGGGCGCCAACTTTAAATAAAAGTTGTGTTAAAATAAGATATGTGGGAACGTAGCTCAGCTTGGGAGAGCGCTAGACTGAAGATACTATTTAGTTATCTAGTTGTCGCGTGTTCAAAACGGCTGCAAAATCAACTAAAAAATTGCGAGCAATTTTTGGTTTCCAAAAAACACTCTGCGTTTTTTAGAAGCCGGCGCTTTTTGGGTTTCGGACTTTGTCCTCAAGCCTGCTCTTGCAATTGGTTTAAAGAAACAGTACAGGTGTCATTTGATTGCAATTGGTGAGCAAACGACTGCAAAAAACCATGCATATGATTAGCGAACTGTTTAATGAAACAAATGAAACCTTGCCAATATGTAATTATGCCATTGATTTTGTGTCGGTGAAAATCACGCCGTTCCCATTGTTTTTAATAAATCATTTACAATAATTTATATCATGGCTAAAGTTAAAATTTTAATTGAGGGATATGCCAAAAAAATTGATGATGGCTGGTTGGCAAGTTCTACCACAACACTTATTGAAAGTAATAACAAAAAGCTAATAGTTGACCCGGGTTGCAATAGAAAGAAGCTGGCTGAAGAACTATCAAAGATTAACTTAAAGCCAACAGATATTGATTTTGTTTTTTTAACGCATAATCACACAGACCATACTTTGCTTGCCGGAATTTTTGAAAAAGCCAAAGTTTTGAATAATGCGGAACTTTATGATGATGATAAACAAGTTGAACACCACAATAAAATTCCGGGAACTGATTTGGAAATAATCCAAACTCCAGGCCATACCAACGACCATAGTTCGTTGGTTGCGAAAACAAATGAAGGAGTTTATGTAATTGCAGGCGATGTCTTTTGGTGGATGGATAATGAGGAGCAGGAAATAGATGTTGAAAAAGAAGATCAAGCTCATCCTGAAGAAGTAGATATGGAAAAACTGAAAGAAAGCCGCAGGAAAGTTTTAGAAACAGCGGACTATGTAATTCCCGGACATGGGAAAATGTTTAAAGTTGATAAATAACAGAGTATAAGTGATTTTATGCCGGAAAAGAAGAAGAACGTACCTGAAAAGGAAAAAGAACCTGAAATTTCAAATGAAATTGGAACTGTTAGTGATAATCCTAAAGAACGGAAGACGACTCAAAAAGAAAAGGAGATTAAGCCCACTGCTGAACTTCTAGAGAACAAGTCAGCAATCTGGGATGAAAAGGAATGGAAATATATTTACGAGGAAAAATATTTCGGCAAGATAATAGAAGAAGAAAAAATTGCTTTCCTGCAGTTAAGCCTGCCTGAAACAATGCTGCTTCTTGAACGGGAGCATATTACATTAATGAAAGGAAAAAAGAAAATTTCTGCCAAGCAGTTTTATCCTCTCTGCTGTGGAATGGATGCAGAATTTTCACAGAAGTACACAGTTTACAGGGACCTGAGAAACAGAGGATTTATTGTCAAATCCGGCTTCAAGTTTGGGACCCATTTCAGGGTTTATGAACGGGGCATAAATCCTTACAAAGGAGGAGCTAAAACAAAAAAAGAGCATACTAAATACAATGTCCATGCAATGCCTGAGACAAAGACAATGTCATGCCAGGAGTGGTCAAGATACATCCGGCTGTCGCATAATATAAGGGCTACTGCCTTGCTGGGTGTTGTGGATGAAGAGGGCGACGTTACTTATTATATTCTGAGAAGGAAGAAACCTTAAGGAGTTATGATTTATATATTATAAAGTCAGTAATTAATCTATGAGATACTCAAAGATAGTAGTTCTTTTTTTGATTTGTTTTTTGATAGCCCATCTACAAGGATTTTTTCTTAGTTATTCCAGAGTTGTTGCAGTAGAACAACCGATACTAGATAGACTTAACGACGATACTGACAAAATATTGAACACTTGGATGACATCATTTAATGAAGAACACATGAATAGTGCCAAGGATTTTTTAGAACAAATGTATCTCAACAAATCAGAAATTGAAGAATGCAATACTATAGAATGTCTAGAATCTATAGGTAATAGAGAATACGCAAAATTAATGAATGAAGACAATTATGTTTATGAAGTTATTGATAGGTGTTTGGAATCCCATGAAGAAAACTGTAAAATTAAAAAATATGATTATTGTAATGATAAGGCAGAAATCGAAAAGAAATGCAATCAATACGTAATTAATACTGTATCTCTGAGCATACTGGCGGGGTCAACCTTCGTGCCACATTTGATGGAAGGGCTTAGCGCTGTAGAAAACGTACCATCTGTAGGGCAGGATGAAAAAGTAGCTAAGGTTTTAGGAATTTCTTTTAATATGGCTATAGCTGCTATAAAAACTGCATGGGTCACCACTCATCTCACGGAGGAAAAAGAATATTGTTATGATTATTATAATGAAACAAATCTTACGGATTTGGAAGTTGAAATACTCTGCGTAAGAAAACCTCACGAAAGGATAGATAAATTCACAAAGGTTTTAGAGAAGAACTTAACATATGTACCTTCTTTAGAAACCCAAGATTGTGCTCAATATAATATGTTAAAAGTTATGGAGAAATGGAGATTGACTGAGCAGAGTAAAATAGACGATACTACTTTGCCTTATTTAAGAATGTTTAGAACAATGGACACTATTGTTTTGAATAAATGTAATCCAAAACTTTTAGAATTTGCAGATACGCTTACCTGTGTTAAACCTAAGAGTTTTACCCTTACCTCTTATGCTATAGCTCAAACTATGACTGCTGCAGCTGTAGAAACCGACTGTGTTACAGCAGAAACAACAAAAATAAAAGAATATTTTAGTGAGTGGAATGAACATGAATTGGAAAGAGATTATAAAAGAAGCTAAAGATATTTTATTGCAGAAAAAGAACTTCTGGTTTTTCCTAGTGTTTTACATATTCGGAACAGGACTTAATATGAATATTATAGGCACTCTTTTTGGATTGCTAACTATTATGAATATAATCCCCGGCTCGGTTTTGCCTGGTGGAATCTCTATTGTTAATTCTATGTCTCATATAGTTTATGGAGGTTCTTTTATTATATTATTTCTTTTATTTATGACACTTATTGCCCAAGGTGGCTTTATTCAAATTATATCCAGAAAAGAGACATCAGTTAAACGAAGTATGAAAAATACTTTGTTTAAAATTAAAACTTTACTCTGTATTATTATCATAATCACTTCACTTCAATTTTTGATTATATCTATAATCAACATGAATCAACCGTTTCTTGACTCTGTACTACCTTCTTTACGGGGGGGTGCAGCAAGTACAACTGGTACAAGCCTTATAGCTGTAGATAATACAAGAATTACAGAAATATATGGAGACGGATTTATGAAATTCAATTTTTTACAAGTGTTGGCTAATTTTGGAAAACCATTCATTATATCGCCCGCCTTGTTAAATGACTTCTGTTTGTTAGATACATCAACCTGCGGATGGGCAATTTCAAATTTTTATTTAGGAGTTCCTTTGTTACAAGTTTTTCTTTATATGTTAGTCTCAATTTTTACTTTGTTTGTTATACAAGAAATTATGTTAAATAACTCAGGTACTATAAACTCAATAAAAAATAGTGTGACTCTTGTAAGAAGAAATTTAAATGATGTTTTAAACCTGTACATAATCTCTTTGTTATCTTTTGTTATTTTTGCGTGGATGGGTACATTGGTATCCTATATTTTATTGAACTTTTTTGGGCTGTATATGCTGTTGTTTTATTATTCATTTTTAGCTCTTGGCTTTATGTTTGTTGTTGCTTTGCAAACAGTTTTTTATTTAAAAATCAGAAGATGTACACAATAGTAATGTGTTACTGGTGATAAAAATTTCAAACAGTATAGAAAAAATTTTCGAGGAGATAAAAGAAGAGTACGATTCAAAATTTTTTATGTATGTAATTCATAATAGGTTATGGCCAGATAGTGAGGAAAGAAACCGTAGACATGTTACGTTGACTAGCCTTGATTTAATATTAATGAGTAAAGAAGATAGGAAAATACTTGAAAAATATTTACCCAGATACTTGGGTTTTATAAATTCTTTTGAGCATTTTGATTATAAAACGTTTAAAAATGAAGTTGTACCTATATTAGAATCTTATGATTACCAGTCATCTAAATCAAAAGAGTTTAAAGAAATGCTTTCTGGAGATTTAGAAACCTTTAAAAAAACAACTCAACATTTTTTAAGGGATAAAGAAGAGTTTGTTAATTTCGTGAAGGAGAAGTTTCATGATGGTGTGCCATACTTCAGAATAGATACAACATGTGCAAAATTTAAGAAATCTTAAAGATATATTTAATTCTGTAATGTGAGTTTCTGTTTTAGTTTGATTCTGTTAAAATGAGTATTGTTTTAATTCAAACTTTAAATTTTTATTTCTCTAATGTATTACTTATGGTTACTAAAACAAGAGCAGAAACTGTGAGTGCTGTGCCCAAGATTGATACAGAGTATCTAAAGTATTTTATAGAATTTGATGAAGAACGTGACAAATCTACTGTTCCTGATGTAATCGAGGATGTATGTGCACGAGTAGAACTACCTTGGAGAACTGTGTATGACTCTGTCCATAGAGGGTTAAAAGTGGTGTTTTTGTTGTATTGGAGGAAAATGGTGAAGTGTTGAACGTTTCTTCGAAACATAAGAATGACAACATAGATATAGAAAATATATATGAACCAGTTAGTGACCCTCCAGAAGATAGAATGACTCGTTACAGGCCACCAGAGATTGATTTATATGATATAAATGCTTTTTTAAGCATAAATGAAGATGGAAATAAAAAACGTACAGCGTTTCTTTCTGATGTAGTTGATGATATAAATAAACGGCTCTACATATCCAAAAGAGGTGTGTGTAAATTTGTCCAAAAATGGACAGACTACGGTATTTTTGTTGTATATAAAGACGAAGAAGATAAAATAAAGCTGGCAGTTGCGCCAAAGTATTTAAAACGGCGTGATTGTTAATTATCGAAAAACAATAATATTTTGATTTAGTAATGCCTAAAGGTATAATAATTGAATCATAATAATTTACCTAACTTCTCAAGTTTTTCTCCGTTAAGAAACTTCTTCAGAACAAGAGGCAAATCCTTAATTTTTACCCGTATCTGCTTCATGCTGTCCCTGTCCCTTAAAGTAACATCATTTTTCTTTAGGGAATCGTAATCTATTGTTATTCCTGCGGGAACGCCGACTTCATCGATTCTCCTGTATCTTCTGCCGATTGATGCGCTTCCGTCATAGAAAGCGTTGAATCCGTTTTCTTCAAGAAGTTTCTGCATCTCTCCTGCCTTTTCCGGTAGTTTGTCTTTGTTAACCAATGGGAAAACCCCTATATCAAACGGAGAAAGTAACCTTGGAAATTTCAGAACTGACCTTTCTTTTTCCTCAAAGTAAGAAAGTTCTAACAAAGCATAAATGTTTCTGTCAACGCCAAAACTCAGTTCCAGAACGTGCGGAATGAATTTTTCGCCGTCAATATTCACTTCCATTTTTTCTTTTGAAATTTCCTGATGTCCTCTCAGATCATGGTCTGTCCTGTAGTGTATGCCTGCGACTTCTTTAAACCCCCCGACGCTTTCCAGATCAAGTTCAATGTCCCAATGATATTTATTGTAAAACGCTTTCTCCTCATCGTTTAACTCCTTGAACCTGAACTGCTTTTTTGAAACTTTCAGAATATTAAAATAGAATTCCTGAATTTTTGCCATGTGATAAACATAAAATCCCGGGAGCTTGATTTTTTTTACGACCTCAGCGCAGGACATTTCAACAATTTTTTTTGATTTCCTGTTTTTGACCGTGAATAACTGCAGTTTGTAATTTTTTATTTCACTGAACTTTGGGTGTTCGTTAATTTTTTTCGGGTTAAAGAATATCTGCAGTTCTGCCTGCGAGAATTCCCTCATCCTCATCAGAACATTTCTCGGGCTGATTTCATTCCTGTATGCGCGCCCTATAACGGCAAGGCCTAAAGGAAGTTTTCTTCTTAATGCCATAAACTCGCTCTTGAAATTAACATAAGGGCCCTGCGCAGTTTCAGGCCTTAGGTATCCTTTTGTTGCATCGCCGGCGCCAATGTTCAAAGGAAACATCATGTTGAGTTCTCCAACTTCCTCAAAGCTGTTTTTGCATTTTGGGCATTTTATGTTATGCTTCTTTATGAGTTTCATCAAGTCGTCTGGTGAAATCCCCTCAAAGGTTTCATTAAGCCGGTCTTCCACTATGTGGTCTGCCCTTTCTGTATTTCCGCATTTTGGGCATTTAACAATGGGGTCAACGAAAGAATCTTTATGACCACTTGCAACAAACACGTTTTCAGGCATTATGTCGCAGGTCTCAATTTCATAGAAATTATTGTCAAGCCCGATAAAAAACTTCCTCCATGAATTTTCCCATTTCCTTTTCAGCAGTGTGCCTAAATGAGCATAATCATAAAACCCGGAAATACTGCCATAAATCTCAGAGGCCTGCCAGAAAAAGCCCCTTCTTTTCGCTATTTCTTCCAGTTTTTCTTT